>JAFDXA010000353.1 GCA_018268185.1 Bacteroidota bacterium | reverse complement strand
TGCAATGGCTTCTGCGATCCGCTTGTAATTCAATTCCTGCTGTGTTTCCATTGCCTTGATATTAATACTGCAAAATTAACTTACCATACCGGGGGAAAAACCCGTTTCTTGCTCAGTTACCTACCTGCTTTTCACAGCTTGATTTATATTTACAGCACAAATATTAAAAATGAAAAATTCAGTTTTTGGCCTGTTGCTCTTGTTGTGTTTCAGAGGTAATGGTTTCAGCCAGTCATTTAACAAGGCAAAGATGGATAGTCTATTTGATGTGCTCGCTTCAAAAGAAAAAGCTATGGGCAGTATCGCCGTTTCAAAAAACGGGAATCTTTTATATACACGGGCGATCGGGAATATTTCTATGGATGGAAAAGAAATAATACCCGCAGATGTAAACACAAAATACCGTATCGGTTCCATTACAAAAATGTTCACTGCCGTTATCATTTTCCAGCTTGTTGAGGAAAAGAAGCTAGGCCTTGATGATAAGCTTGATAAATATTACCCCGCTGTTCCAAATGCAAATAAGATTTCAATTGCCGATATGCTCAGGCACCAGAGCGGCATTCACAACTTCACGGATGACAGTACTTATTTTTCATACTATTACATGCCACATACCCAGCAGTCGATACTAGACATCATCACAGCAACCAAACCCGATTTTGAACCCGGTACCGAAACTGCTTACAGCAATTCAAACTATGTGCTGCTTGGATATATTGCGGAAATGATCACAGGGAAAAAATACGATGAGTTGGTTAAACAGCGCATCATTAAAAAAATCCCTTTAACGAACACTTATGTGGGGGGCAAGACAGACATCAGTAAGCATGAAGCTTATTCTTATCATTTCATCAGTAGCTGGGAGAAAGAAATTGAAACTGATATGAGTGTACCCGCAGGAGCCGGTTCGATCGTTTCCACAGCAACCGATCTCACAAAATTCATTGAAGCCCTCTTCAACGGTAAGCTCATTGATACGACAAGCCTTGCCAATATGAAAACCATCAAAAATAATTTCGGCATGGGCATGTTCCAGATACCGTTTTATGAGAAAAGAGCGTTGGGCCACAGCGGATCGATCGATGGTTTTGTTTCCAACCTTGCTTATTTTCCTGAAGATTCTCTCGCCATAGCATATTGCTCCAATGGAGTTGTTTACCCGGTTAATGATATTATGATCGGCATCCTGAGTATCTGCTATAATAAAAAGTACTCCATACCCACTTTTACCAAAGTAGAATTAAGTAATGATGATATCATGAAATACTTAGGTGAGTATGCAAGTGATGACATTCCTCTGAAGATCACCATCGGCAGAATGGATAATACATTGATCGCTCAGGCTACAGGGCAATCTTCATTTCCGCTTGAAGCCAGTGCCAAAGACATTTTTAAATTCGATCCTGCAGGAATTGCAATTGAATTTGATACCCCCAATCAATCCTTCACCCTGAAGCAGGGAGGAAAAAAATACCTGTTTAAAAAGGAATAGCGAAATATTGAAAAATGGAGTCTGCAAAAAAGACAAACGATTCTGTAACTTTAATTCATGCTCCGGTACAGTGTTGCCATATTGCTCATTATTCTTGTATCGGGGTTTAACATCATACCCAAACACAAAGCCATGAATGCACCCACCCTGCAGGAAAACCTGAAAGCACTTACCAGCAACCTGCTGTACAGCACCGAATCTGATTATCCATTTGAAATAATAGACCTTGGTACTAAAAAACTACTGGATTTTAAAAACTCACTGGCGGCTCCGCTGGAAGAAACCACGACAGATCATTTTTTCAGCAGGTATATTAACATACTCCAGTCGAGCGGCGACCCGGTAAGAGAAGCTGACGTTGACCGTTATAAAAAACTACAATCCTTCATCAACAGTCATGCCGCTACGACCACTGTTTTAAGAAGCGGTAGGATCGAGATATCCGTTTATGTTCTTATCACAGAAAAAGACGGTCATACCATAGCATTAAAAACAACTTCCGTTGAAACATAGAATGGGCACAAAAAAACTCCTTACATGTTTTATCATACAAGGAGTTGTTATAAAATAATGAAAAAATATTATTGGGTTGGGCCGTTGTCTGCGTTTGCTTCAATAACAGATTGAATGGCCGAAGGAACATTCGACAGGAAATTGTACCCGAGTGTATTCTGCAATGATGCAACGGAAACACGGTAATTACCCCATGGCTGACTGTTCACTGTTTGTGTATTGGGCATGTTAACTGCAATTACCCTGGTAGAAGTTGAAACCCTCGCAACATCGTTTGATCCCTGTGGCAAAACAACAACGATCTTCCAGTAGTTTGATGGCACAGTAATACTTCCACCGGCGATGGTAGTTGTAACGCCTCCATTGCTTCCTGTTCCGCCCGAACCATAACCTCCGGCTATGATGTACAGTTCATTTCCTGCATTCATGAGTGTTCGGCAATAATCTTCCAGGTTCACCCAGGTAACCCGGTTGAGGTTGGGCGACTGCGGCATTATGTTGGTCATGAGAAAGGTGGCCGCATTGTCTGTACTGTTAAGATCACGATCTTCTGAAGGGCACATATGACCACGATCAAACCCTGTATTCGTATAGTTTGAAGTTACCGCCTTGTAGAAGCCGGATGGCAATGAATTATCTCCTGTAAAACAATCACAACGTGCTGCCGTTCCTTTCCAGGCCGGACTTAAATGCCAGCTTACCCAGTTCGCTGTTCCCCTGGAATTATTGTAAGCGAGTGTATACTGGCTTTTAACCATCAGGTAATTATTCGGGAAAGACGGGTTTGCTGTAGCACCACTTGGATTTCCCATTGCCATGTTATCATCCTGTGTCGGGGTGCTGCTGTTATCCTGGATATCGAAGTCATCGATGTTCAGCCTGCCTCCACTTGTTTTTCTCAGCTGGAAGCGAACAAGGCCCGTATATGAAACCGGGAACACGGCCTGTGATAAAGTGGTGCTGGATGCAGTTACAGCAGATCCAACCTGTGTCCAGGAAACACCTGCATTAACCGAAGCCCACAGTTCAAAAGTACTGTTGGCATCTGTACCATATTTCGCATAATACATGGAAACTGAAGATGCTCCATCAACAACATCAAAGTTCATGGTGATGATACCGTTGTTCTGGATCCGCACAGCTTTGGTTCCTGTCTTACGATCGGAAGCTGATGTTCCGAGTAAGGCATCATTAAAATTCCAGGTACCTGTTGCCAATACCACATCGGCGGCGGCATAGGCTGTTTTGGAACCTGTTTCAAATGTTTCCGGAAAGTTGGTGGCTGATTTAACAGAAATTGTCTGAAGGGGTTGCTGTGATTGATCGTCGTTTGCAGTTTCCTTTTTACAGGAAGAAAGAAACAACAGGAATGCTGTTACAGCAAGCAGTAGTTTGTTGATCCGCATGGTTGGTTTTTTAAAGAATTGATATCCGTACCGGATTTAAATGTAAGCAAAAAAACCACGCCAGTCAAGGCTTAACGAAGTCATAACGTCTGCCTCGGTATTTTTTTCCCGGGGAGATATTATAAAACAATAAGTCTCAACGGGTAACAACCCTTTGAGTTATACCTGCCATTTAAAAGTATTTTTATTCCCTTTTAAGATCAGGGTTGGTCTTCATCATCACTGATTATTTCCGCTCCATCATCTCCTGCCAGTCCGGAACTGTTGGAAGGAAGGATATCATAATCTGTATCATCTTCTTCCTTTTCTTTCATACCTGGTTGTTCGGATTCATTTTCAGCAAGCTTCTTGCCTTTCAGGGAATCATCATCTCTCGGGTCAACAGGTGTTGACAGTTTTTTAGATTGTATCATGAGTTCGTGTTTATACATGATACCACAATAGGAATGCCAGTAAACATTTACCCCTTTTTCCAAGTGACGATACGGGCCCTGAACTATTTTTTCCAATAATGGCTATTTTAGCAGGAAATTTGATAGTAGAAGAAAATACACAACTTAAAAAGCACGTATGAAAAACTTTTTTGTTAGCCTGGCTTTATTATTGATCGCAGGTGTTGCCAATGCCCAGTTGAAAGCCACCGTGGTTTGCCCCACTTTTGAAGTAAACCTGCTTGAAGGTAATGTGAGCGGGCTGGGCCCGGATTTTACACAAGGCCAGATCATAAAAAAACTACCCTGCTATAGCAGCATGCTTCCTGATGGAGACTCTTCCAAATGCGGCGGCATTATTTTTTACAAAGACCAGGATGTAACTTTTTATACAGGACGCGATTATGTAGAAGTTGGTGAAAAATTCAAAGGCAAACTAAGCCTCCCGATCATGGGTACCTCACGCAGCAGCCTGTTCGGCATTCTCGGCAACCCCAAAATAAAAGACATTAACTGGGATGCTTTTCAAACACAATACGGCATTATGGTAATCAGGTATAATAAAGACAACAAAGTAAATATGATCCAGTTCAGCACCAAAAAAGCTGAAACCTTACAGTTGTGCGAATAATACCGGTTTGCATTTTGATTACCGTTATTGTTAATATATTCCTTCCCGGCTTTATTCATATTTTAGATTACCAGAAAATATGAATCATCACTGAAGTCCCTGCCCTGATCTTTTTAATACAAGTAAATGAATTCCCGCTCAGCACAATTCAGAAGGGACGGATTTTTAGTTCTCGAAGGTTTTAATACCACCGAAGCATGTGATGCATTGATGCAACGTGGACAGGAACTCGCTGCAGATTTTGATTTTAACGGGCATGCTTCTGTATTTCAAACATCAGAACAATCAAAAACCGCCGACGATTATTTCCTGGATTCAGGGGATAAGATCTCTTTCTTTTTTGAAAAGGATGCGTTTGACAATTCCGGAAAACTAAAAGGAGATCTCTTTCATTCCCTCAATAAAATTGGTCATGCGCTTCATGATCTTGACCCGGTATTTGATGCCTTTTCCCGTTCCCGGCAGATGAAAGCGCTTGCTGCTGACCTGGAACTGAATGATTGGCTGATCATTCAAAGCATGCTCATTTTTAAACATGCCCGGATAGGCGGTGTGGTAGATGTTCACCAGGATTCAACCTTTCTTTTTACCGAACCTGATTCCTGTATTGGATTCTGGTTTGCACTGGAAGATGCTTACAAAGAGAATGGTTGCCTGTGGGCAAAACCGGGTGGTCATCAATGCAGATTACATGCCCGTTTTCAAAGAAAGGCCGGCGGCGGAACTGAAATGATCCATTTAATCAATGAAGCATACGATACCGAGGGAATGATTCCCCTTGAAGTAAAAAAAGGTACCTGCATTGTATTGCATGGATTGCTTCCGCACTACAGCCTGCCAAACAGCAGTAGAAAATCAAGGCAGGCCTATGCCATTCATACCATTGATAAAAAAACTGTTTATCCCGGAACCAACTGGCTGCAGCGGGATATGAAAAAACTCAGGGGTTTTTAACGCTTACTTCTTTTTAAAATCAAGATCCTGGAAATCGAAACTGAAATCTGTTAAGGGCGAAATCGCGTTCATCTTCATACCGGCAGCATTGCCTTCTGCATCAAGGCTGAACACAACGAATGCATCTGCATCAAGGCTTCTGTCTGTCCATTTGGCGATCCATGTATTTCCTTTGTAAGGAAACATCGGTCCACTCAGCCTTGGAGACTTTTCTGAAGCAAACCAAAGCCCTCCGTCCTTTTCTGTAATATTCACTTTACCAAACCAATCATCTGTATATGTTCCTGCGAATAAAGCTGTATTGGGTTTTACCTTACTGGCCTTTTGTGTTGAATCGATTGTTTTCCATAGTTTATCAGTAATGTCTTTTGCTTCTTTCTCATTCTTCAACACATTATCATGATACTGCTTCACCCTGTCTTTACCTGTTATGCCGAAATAAGCATCCTTGATCGTATTGGTTATGGCGGTGAAAGCTGCCCCGCTCTGCTGGTTGGTTAATACAATGATGCCCAGTTTTAGTTCCGGGATCAAAGTGACCTGGGTAACTGTTCCGAGTAAACCTCCCGTATGCGATACCTGTTTGTACCCTTTTACATCGCTGAGAAACCATCCCAACCCATATGCGAGGAAGTGCGTATTGTACGGCCCTCCACCACCTTGAATGATGGTTTGTGGCGACCACATTTCTTCATGCACATCTTCACTGAATAATTTTTTTGTAAGACCTTCTCCATATTTACCATTGTTCATCTGGAGTATAGTCCATTTGCTGAGATCAGTGAGGTTGCTCATGATCCCTCCGGCTGCATTGGCATTTTCAGACCAGTCGTGCGGAACCGCCTGCACTTTTCCGTTGATCGGAACGTGTGCATCAATGATATTGGGATTATTCTTCACCCTTCCCCACGAAGCCTTGCTGCTGATAAATCCGATCGGCTTCATGATGCTGTCTTCAATAAAATCTTCCCAGGTTTTACCGCTTACCCTGGCGAGCACTTCGCCTGCTACGATATACAGGTTATTGTCATAGTCGTATTTTGTTCTGAACTCCGATACTTTTTTCAGGTAGCGGATATTGTTGATGATTTCATGCTTGGTGAATTTGTTTCCGTCGGGGAAGAACATGAGATCACCAGCGCCTAATCCCAGTCCACTCCTGTGTGTAAGAAGATCTCTTATGGTAAATGCATTCGTTACATAGGGGTCATACATCCTGAACTCAGGAATATAATCAATCACTTTATCATCCCAGTTAAGTTTGCCTGCGTCAACCATCATGGCGAGCCCGGCAGCTGTGAATGCCTTGCTGTTTGAAGCAATGCCGAATAAAGTATTCTCATCAACAGGCAGGTTGTTGTTCAGGGAGCGTACGCCATATCCTTTTGCATGAATTACTTTTCCGTCTTTCACAACAGCAACGGCAATACCCGGTACATCGAAGGTTTTACGAACAAGTTCCGTTAATGAATCTATCTGCGGGGAACTCAACGGCTGTGATTGTGCTTTGAACAGAACAAAAGCAAATACGATAAGGAATGTTTTTTTCATACCCTGAATTTTTGAATCGTGAATGTAAGCAATTAGGCAAAGACAAAGTTAAAAATTACACATGCGGAGGCAGCAAGAAAAATGTTTCTGTTGCCATCAATTCATTTTATTCAAATTGATTAATTTCCATATCGTATATGCTACCCATCAGCGACGATAATGCCGACAGGAAAACATTCCCCATCATAAACTATATATTGATCGGGATCAATATTGCTGTATTCATACTCTACCAGAAATGGGGTGCTGATCTCCATTTCACCTACAGTTATGCAACCGTTCCTGCCGAGATCATGACAGGACATGATATTGTAACCGATCCAACCATACTCATTGATCCCTTAACAAGGCAACAAGTTGAAATGCCCGGCTTAGGCATTACTCCCATACCCGTTTATCTCACCCTTATCACATCCATGTTCATGCATGGAGGATTGATGCATCTTGCCGGCAATATGCTTTACCTGTTCATTTTCGGCGATAATCTTGAAGATAAAATGGGGCATGCCCGCTACCTGCTGTTTTATATTATTTGTGGAATACTTGCTTCCTTAACACATGTGGGTACAGATTATCTTTTCGGGGAAAATCATCTTATTCCCAGCCTTGGTGCCTCAGGTGCTATTTCGGGTGTAATGGGCGGATACCTGTTATTATTCCCCACGAGAACTGTGAATGTATTTGTATTCCTGTTCCTCATAAGGCTTCCTGCATTCATTGTGCTGGGGCTCTGGATCGCATTACAGGTTGCTAACGGTGCCGGCTATCTTGGAGGAAGTGAAGCCAGTGGCATTGCCTATGCAGCGCATATAGGTGGATTTCTTGCGGGCTTATTACTGGTAAAAAGATTTGCTGGTTCAGCAAATACAAAACCATAGTAGTAGAGCCTTGTGTTCAATAAAAAGAGCCTGCCCGGGTAAGAACATTTTCATTCTTAATAGGCAGGCTCCTGATTTATTATACCGATGGATTAGTTCCACATGGCGCCTACAATTCCGGCTGCTGCTTCATTTACTGCCAGCGCAACTACCGTAAGATATCCCTGCTGGGGCCTTATATTGAGTTGCACCAGTTGCGCATCCACAGGAGTTCCGTGGTATTCGATCTCCCGGATTGTTTCTGTTGACAAACTGTTTGCCGGATCGTTGATATTGCACGATACCGCTATGATATGCAGTTTCACCACACCGTTAAAAGGAAGCGGGTGAATAGGGTTGGGCGAATCAAATGCCGGAACACTGAGTGAAACATTACCCGATTCATCTCTAACTACAGGCATGCCTGTATGCAGGCTTGAACTCATTTCATGACCATTAAGTGCAAAGCCATTCAACTGATAGACTGTATCTATAGATTCATTTACATGCTGTGGATTCGTTCTCAGCCATTGCTGCAATGCATTGTTAAGCCTGTACATGGTATCGCGGCTCTTTACATCCGGCATCAAGGGCTTGAATGCAGCTCTCAGTTTTGCGGAAACAGCAGAAGCCCTTCCGAGGATCTTCGCCTGTTCTTTGGCAACAGGGGCCTGTGTTCCTGTTCTGCCCTTGGAGCGGATCAGGTATTGGCCTTTGGACTTATATACAATCAGTGGGCCTGATTCATCAGAAAGCAGGCTCATATCGATCTTTGGCATATCTGGAGTTTTTTATTAAAAATTTTTTACAAGATCCGGGCACCGTAAAATATAAATTCTACCAGTGCATCGTAACACGGATGAAATACAAAATTATTTTAAATGAAAACCTGAATGTGCAGAAAAACAGTACGGTGGATAAAATCAGTTATTATGTGAGTTAAGCTGCGAATTGATGGATTATAGTTTTTTTAGCCTGGGCGCTATTTCTTTTCCATACAATTCAATTGTTTTCATCAGGTCTTTATGAGGAGCACCACCAACATCAATGTGTGCAACAAACCTGGTAATGCCGAAAAGTTCATGCATATAAGATATCTTATCAACTATTTCATTCGGACTTCCAACGAACAAAGCGCCCTCTTTTGTTCTGCCCGCTTCAAATTGCTGGCGGCTGTAGGGAGGCCATCCTCTTTCCATACCTATTTTACTCATCTGGCGGGCATAATATGGATATAAACCATCGGCAGCAGCCTGGCTTTCTTCTGCAACAAAACTGTGTGAATGAATACCTATTTCCATTTTTGAAATATCGTGCCCGCTTTTTTCATACTCATCTTTATACAATTGCACCAATGGTTTGAATTGACGGGGATACCCACCAATAATGGCAATTATCAAAGGCAATCCCAGTCTTCCGGCCCTGATCACAGATTCAGGGGTTCCTCCCACAGCAATCCATACCCGAAGTTGTTTATTATATGCCCGTGGAAGCACTTGCTGGTTTACAAGCGGAGCCCTGAGTGTTCCTTTCCAGTTAACGGTTTCTTCTCTGTTTATTTTCAGCAGCAGGTCAAGTTTTTCTTCAAAAAGTTTATCATAATCGGCCAGGTTGTACCCGTATAACGGGAACGATTCAATAAAACTTCCCCTGCCTGCCATGATCTCTGCTCTTCCTTTAGACAATAGATCTACCGTTGCAAAATCTTCATACACTTTAACAGGATCGGCAGAACTGAGTACGGTTACTGCGCTGGCCAGTTTTATGTTTTTAGTTACAGACGCTGCTGCTGCCAAAACAATTTCTGGTGAAGAAACGGCGTAATCTTCCCGGTGATGTTCGCCCAATGCGAATACATCAAGTCCCGCTTCGTCTGCGAGCCTGATCTCTGCCATTAATTCCTCCAGTCTTTGTGCTGCTGGTTTGCGTTTGCCATTTGTGTCAAGCGACAGGTCGCCAAACATTCCGATTCCTGTTTCCATTCAAAACCAATTAGAGAGCAAAGGTAGTTTTATGAAAGGATCGTTTTAGCGGATGGCTGCTATAAATTTCTGCATTTCAGCTAATGTGCCGATCGTGATCCTTGTCCAGCTTCCTTCATCTTCATAGATACCGGTGCCACTGATGTGGTTATCCTTCAGTCGCCTGAAATAATCATATTTATATTTATCAAGAGAGAAATAAAGAAAATTGGTGGATGAAGGTATGCTGGTTATGTTCAGTTTTTTCAACTGGTCCATAGTATATTGCCTGGCCTTTTCATTCAGCTTATACGTATCGCTTACAAATTTTGTATCACTAAGAGAAGCCATGGCTGCTGCCGCTGAAATAACCGTAATGCTTCCGTTGTTCCAGGATTGCATGGCTGCCACTTTTTCCATGGTTCTGCTGTGCGCCACCATGTAGCCCACTCTTGCTCCTGCGAGTCCGTAAATTTTAGAAAAGGTTCTTACCACCACCAGGTTTTTATTCTGAACGGCTTCGGAAACAAGCGATGTTTCTGTGGTAAAATCAATATAAGCTTCATCAACGATCACCAAAGTCTGTTTGGATGCTTCATTTACAAAGCGGAGCAATTCATTTCTTTCACAAACCGTACCCGTTGGGTTGTTGGGATTACATATATATACAAATCTCGTTTCAGCATTGATGGCTTTGAGCATGGCGGGCAGATCAACCTGCTTTTCTTTGGTAAGCGGCACGATCTTTCTTTCCAGTCCGAAACGAATTACGGTATCCGACCAGTATGAATATGTTGGGTATGCCAGTACAAAATTCCCTTGTTGATTGGCTGCATATCTGAGTACAAGATCCAGCACTTCTGTTGAGCCTGCGGCCATAAGGATATTATCTTTCCGCACATTGTTTTTCACTGAAAGAGTTTCAATAAGCCGGGTCGTAATATCCCAATCGTACCTGTTGGTAGCATTTACTTTTTCTGCCATTGCCCTTCGTGCCAACGGAGATGGGCCGTAAGGATTTTCGTTTGAACTGAGTTTTATCGGTAACCCGGCTTCCTGTGTTTCTTTAAAAAGATCGGAAGGTTCTGCCAATGCGGTTACGCGGCCCAGGCCCATACCAGCCGCAGCCAACCCAAGTTGTTTGATCCAGTTTCTCCTGTTTGATTGCATATTTTTCGATTGTATTTCTAAAATACAATTAGATATTGACCGGGCGGTAAAAAATACATGTGTGGTTACGAACAGAAAAAGTGGTTCCGGAATTGTCCGTAATTTATCTCTATTTGTCTGGATAAGATTGGCAGGAAATGTTTACCTCAGTTAGACCTCTACTTGCATTGTTACAGGCAACTGCTTACAGAAGTACTCCGTTGGGCAAACGGTTCAAAAGCAGCTTCTGAAATGGTGACGTTACAAAAATCCCCGGTTTCGAAAAGTCACTCAAATAAAAAATTCAAAAATGTCACAACCCGTTTTGGTTAAAACGCCCGAACCTGTTGCGAAAAACCAGTAAATGCCGTAGCTTGTTATACTCCCAATGATGCCCGCCATACATTTTATTGAAAACTTAAATCTTCTTTTATGATCATTGTACACGACACTTTTATCTGCAAACCGGGCAATGCATCTAAAGTTGCAAAGCTGTTCAAAGATGCAATGTCTGAAAATACTGATGTGGTGAACATCATGACAGATCTTACCGGTGAATACAACCGCGTTGTAATGGTAAGTAAGTATGAAAACCTTGCTGCCTATGAACAGAGTTTTCAGAAATACATGCAGGATA
The DNA here is from genome assembly GCA_018268185.1 of Bacteroidota bacterium. Classification (GTDB taxonomy): domain Bacteria; phylum Bacteroidota; class Bacteroidia; order Chitinophagales; family Chitinophagaceae; genus Ferruginibacter. The sequence continues at coordinate 32,485 of JAFDXA010000353.1, read as the reverse complement.
CGGATGAGGTTAAAAAAATAAAAGAAAAGATGAAGGGCTATCATGAGCTTTATCTTTCCGGTTCAAGAGAGATCTTCCAGGTTTGGTAATTCCGGCATTATTTCAAAAGCATGAAGCAGCATTTTTTAGTTTACGCTTGCCATATTTACAAATGGCAAAGTACCTGCACATACATGTTTACAACCCCTGTAGCGAAGAATGGGATGCGATGAGCGAACAGGGCCATGGCAGGTTCTGCAATACCTGCAGCAAAACTGTTGTTGATTTCTCGGAAATGAGTGATGAACAACTGCTCCATTTTTTCAAGAACTACACAAAGCCTGTTTGCGGCCGGTTTCATACCGACCAGGTTGAGAGAAACATACTCATTCCTCATCCCAGGAAACAATGGCTCAGATATTTTTTACAGGTAAGTATTCCGGCATTGTTATTAAGTCTGAAAGCAGGTGCACAGGATCTGCTGAATACTAAACCCACCATACATTTTACAGGAAAGAAACTTCCCGCTGTTTCATTGTCGGGAAAACTGGTGGTTGATGGAATTGTTCGTAATGTAGATGGCAACCCTATCCCATCTGCTTCTGTTGTGGTTGCAGGAACAGGCAAAGGCGTTGCCGCCGATAGCAATGGAGTATTCCACATTGAGCTGGAAGCTAATGAACGAACTCTCGAAGTTAGTTCTGTTGGTTATGAGCAAAAAAGTATAGTAGTTAATGGTCCTGGGCTTGAAGTGCAACTGAATATCGTAACCGCAGAAAATATAGTAGTAGTTTCAGGTTATGCAACCTGCCGATCAAGAGTTCGATTGGGTGGTGCAATTGGGTATAAAGTAATAGACGATCGTTTTAATATTTTTAAAAGACCCGACAGCAGCAGTTTCATTTATGAAAGCTCTGCAATAAATGTATTTCCGAATCCGGCAAAAAGAAATAGTATGATCAGCATTCGCTGGAAGAAGCCAGTGAGCCATGATCAGCAGGTACGCATATACAACGCTGCGGGCGTACAAATGCTGAATAAAAAGATACTGGTCAAACAGGAGCTGATACAGGAACAATTGCTTCTTGATCTTCCTACCGCAGGATTGTATTTTCTCCAGTCGATTGATTTAAAAACCGGCAAAAAGGAACTTGTAAAGTTTGTGGCAGAATAAAACAGCCTGTGCACTGATAAGCTTCACAACTGATCCTTATTGATATCATACATACCGGTATTTTCTGCAATTATCTTTAGAAAAATCTCAACAAATGGAACGGCGCTTTCTATATGCCGTGTTCTTATTATGCACCTTCTTAATGCAGGGTTGTAAAACCGCATTTAAAATGCAGCTTCCCGGGGAGGTGAACGGTAATTTCCGATCAGACAAAATACATCACCGCCCATTTTATACTATCGGCACTGCTGTTTTTGAATACCGTGTAAAAAAAGATTCTGTCATTTATTCTGACAGAGGCGATACAACCATCACCTTTGGCATCATCTTACCCAGAGCCCGGATGGTTGGAAGCAAAAGTATTCGCCAAAGAATTTTTGGAAATGAAGTTGCAGAATGTCGCTTGGTGTATAACACGCATGATATTTATCTTGAATCGGAATCACATTCACTGCTCGGCGACATTACACTTCCTCCTGATAAATACAAACGCGATACTGAGCAGGAAACAACACGCACTACTTATTATTACCGGCATTTCAACAGCATTGCAATATTTAATGGAGATACAACATTCTTTAACTATGAAGAGATACGGGCAAAGAAAGATATTGATACAGCCGCCATTACCGGGTTCATTTCCTTTAAAGAGGATTCTTTGATCCTAAAGGCGAATTATCTCCCGGTTACACAAAACAAAAAAAAGCAAAAGTACATTTACATACTGGAAGGTTTCGGATTTTACAAACATGGCCGGATGGTTGCTTTTCTCCAGTACGCACCACAGGTTGAACCGGGCAAAGAAAAACTTCACATTCACAATAATGCCAGCGTTGCTGAAAGAATACTCATCAGCTCGTACTTCACTTTGTTCTACGACCGGCTTTAAGAGCAGTTCATACACTACTTTCTACAATTGATCTCTTATACTGCTTTCACAATCTTCAATGTGTGGTAATCTTACAGCAAAGTATAACCATAAAAAAAACAGATTATGAAAAAAGTATTCCTGCTGGCAACGATATCAGTTGCCGCTCTGTGTTTCAGTGCATGCAAAAAAGACAAAGACATTATCAGCAACAATCCGCTCCCTGAAAAAAAATTATCAAAGATCACTAAAAAAGAAAATGGCATTACTACTGTTTACAACCTTACTTATAGTACTGCCGGTAAACTGGTTTCTATTGTAAGTACAGACAAAAAGGATTCTACCAATTTTGCCTACGACGCTTCCGGCAATCTTACTGCCATATACAAACAGGACCAGGAGATCAAATCCATGTATGCTTTTCAATACAACAACAACAAGCCAGAGACCGGATCTTATAAATCCTGGGATATAAGCATGGGCGTTCCGGGCAGGCTCGTACAAAATGATCATTTCACATATACCGTTACCAACAACCAGGTGAGCGGCATTCACATGGTAATGATGGATGCTTCAGAAGCGGATATTGCCCTCACTTATACAAACGGCAACCTTACACGGTTAAATCACAACGGATTTATCAGTTATATCGGGGAGTTGAGTTATGGCACCAGAAAGGCCATCTACCCAAAACTCACCAGTTTTGTATTGGACCCGATGGGATATACCGTACTCTATTCTGCCAGCCATGAGGTATTGAAAGTTCTTTTTGATTTCCCCGGCTCAACCCACGACTTCGAAATAAATACCATTTACACTTATGACAGCAACGGCTATGTATTAAGCAGCAATGATGGAGATGTTGAAGAGTTCTATGAATACCGTTAAATACAGGTGATTTGTGTTTGTAAAGAAAGCCGGTTATGCACCGGCTTTTTGTTTACAGAATAGCCGGGATAACAAAAGCTATGTTTGTTCATCTGCAAAATATGCCATAGCTTAACAATTCCGTATCCTGTGCAGTTACCCAACCATGCGATCCACCCGCCATTCTTATCCAATGGCGATTCATTACAGGTAATTCAATGTTTAAAACGAGTTTGCTGCTTCTTTAAAAAATACGTGTTTAAACGGTTGCAACTTCAGGCGTTTATCTGAAACTTTAGAGGAGCAATATTTGCCCGCTATTTTTAAAATTAAATTTATTGCGATGACGAACCCGGTTTACAGGTTTCTGAAGGGATACACAATTGACCCCGGCTTTTCAACCCGGCTTGATACCATGGCCATCAATGAGTCTGTATACAAGATCAGGTGGGAAGATCTGAAACCTGGCCCCATAGGAGAATATATTGAAGTGATCGACTTCGACCCGGTGAACTATTGTTTTTACGAACCGGTTGATCTTGATTCAAAAGAAATTTTATCGCAGCAGGGATTGAATCCAAGCGAAGGTTCTCCCAAGTTTCACCAGCAGTTTGTATATGCTGTGATTATGCAAACCATAGAGAATTTTGAGAAAGCCCTCGGAAGAAAGATCATCTGGCGTTCTTACCGAAAATGGCAGAATGGAGAAGTTGATGAATCGGTAGAATACGTTAAGCAGTTGAGGGTTTATCCTCATGCCATGATCGACGCCAATGCATTTTATACTTCAGATAAAATGGCCCTGCTTTTCGGTTATTTCCAGGCGGGTAATAAAATTGAAGGCGCCAATTTTCCGGGCGGAGCCGTGTTTACCTGCTTATCTCCCGATATTGTGGCGCACGAAACCACGCATGCCATACTCGACAGTATCTTTCCGAGATACATGGAAAACACCAACCCCGATGTGCCTGCATTTCATGAAGCATTTGCAGATATCGTTGCATTGCTGCAAAGATTCTCAAATACCAAATTACTGGAACACCAGATAGAACGAACCCGGGGCAGGCTCGATGAATACAGTGTGATGGGAGAACTGGCTACACAATTCGGCCAGGCATTGGAAACAGGGCGGGGAGCCTTACGCAGCGCTATCGGCACTTATGACAAAAACGGTAAATGGAAAAAAATAGAACCGAACCCTGCTGCTTATAAAAAAACATTTGAAGCACATGACCGCGGCGCCATCCTGGTAGCAACAATATTTGAAGCATTCATGAGGCTTTACAATTATCGTGTGCAGGACCTGCTTCGCATCGCTACACAGGGATCAGGAGTACTACCGCAGGGCTCTATCCATCCAGATCTCGTAAAACGACTGGCTGCCGAAGCTACCGACATCGCTTCTCACTTATTGTGGATCTGCATCAGGGCACTGGATTACAGTCCGCCCTTTGACATAACTTTCGGCGATTACCTCAGGGCTTTGATAACAGCTGATTCCGATATCTGCCTTGATGACAACAACGGTTACAGGGTTGCCCTGATCGAAGCCTTCAGGGCCTGGGGCATTTTCCCGGACAAGGTTCAGACATTATCTGATTACAGCCTGCGCTGGTCTCCGCCATTGCTCAATAAAGCAGAAGCAACATCGCTGAACCTGATGGCCGCCCACATCAAAGAAGATGTGAGGAAGATTGGTCGACTGTCTGACAGGGAAGAAATTGCAACCCGTTACAAACTGGTGCAGGCAAAACTTCAGAAATTACTTACCAATCCTTCAAAAGAAATTGCGGCTGCATGGCGGGCAAACAAACTAACCCAAAAAGACTGGAATGGTTTTTTGAGAAAAATCGGTGTGATCCTTGAAAAAAATCCACCACCATTACGCATCACTTATGACGGGGAATTGTTCGAGTTCACGGCCAATCCCAAACTGGAAGTTCACAGTGTACGACCGGCATTCCGCATAGGCAGGGAAGACAGCATCATTGAACAGGTGATCATTACACTTACACAATCGCACCGCATCAGGAGCGGGCAATTCAAGGGAACAACATTCAGGGGTGGCTGCACCATGGTATTGAGTATTCTGAATGATGTGCTGAAAGTGGATTATATCATTCTGAAGAGATTTGACAATGAACACAGGCTGTTAAACCAGTTGAAATACCAGATGGGGCCCGAGAGCAGCATGAGCATGCATATCTCCAACTACGACAGCCCCGATAAAAGCTTCGCTGTAAATTTTGAAAAACTTCATCTCCACTAAAATCAATTATCATGGCATCTGATGTTAGCGTAAACATAAAAATGTATAAAGTTGGTGAGCTGGGAGATTGTTTCCTGCTGCGGTTCAAAAAAGGCAACGAGCAAAGTCATATACTGATCGATTGTGGCTCATTCCGCAACAGCGCTGATTCTATTACACACATGAAAAAAATAGCCGCTGATATTAAAAAGCAACTCGCCGGCGCTACTTTGAACGTGATCGCCGGCACACACCAGCACAATGATCACCTTTCGGGTTTTGTACATGCAAAAAGTATTTTTGAAAGCATGGCGCCGGATAAAGTATGGCTTTCCTGGCTCGACAACCCGAGAAATAAGCAGGCAACAAGAATCGGAAACGATTTTAATAATTACCTCAGCAGTCTGCGCTTAATGAGCAGGGAATTAACGCATGCTTCTTTTGATGCGGATCCGGTGAAAAAAAATCTCAACGAGATACTTGGCTTCTTTGGTGTTGAAAAAGATAAAAATGCCAAAACAGAAAAACTACCACCCGCTCTTCCTGCAGCAGCAAGAGATATTTTAAGAACGCTCGGCAAACAAAAACCGGATTATCTCAATCCGGGAGAAATATTCGACCTGCCCGGTATTTCAGATGGAGCTGTAAAGGTTTATGTATTGGGGCCTCCCAAAAATGAGGAATTGCTTTTTGATAAAGATCCCAACAAAGATGAAACCTATGATCCCAAACTTGCACTTAATAACCTGAGCGCTTCAAAGTTATTGCTCGCCATGAAAAAATATTCAGGAAGCATTAAGGAAGAAAATGATGAAGAGCCTTTTCCTTTCAATGAACCGTACAGGAAATCGCCTAATTATAAAGAAGCCTGGGATAGTTATTACAGTGCCCGGAATAAATGGAGGCAGATCGATATGGACTGGCTTAACCAGGCAGAGCAACTGGCGTTGTGGCTTGATGATTTTACCAACAACAGCAGCCTTGTTCTTGCCTTTGAACTCGTGAAAAGCGGCAAAGTGCTTTTATTTGCTGCTGATGCACAAACCGGCAACTGGAATTCCTGGAAATCCATTAAGTGGAAAAAAGCGCCACAGGATTTCAGCTGGCTCAACCTTATGCAGCAAACAGTTTTATATAAAACAGGGCATCATGGAAGTCATAACTCTACATTACCCGATGGCCTGAATAATATGACACATGAAGAGTTGGTGGTAATGATCCCTGTAGATAAATCGGATCCCAACATCACCAAAAAAAATGGATGGAAAATGCCTGCCTCCAATCTCTTCAGGGAATTAAAAAAAAGAAGCAAAAACAGGGTATTGAGAATGGATGATGGCATTATGAGATCAAAAAACTGGGATGAACTTCCTTTCAAACCCAAAAACACTACGCTGTATATTGAATACGAAGTTCGCGGGTGATAACTGCATTAAATTTTTATCATGGAAAATATTGCACTGGCATTTTCCGGAGGTGGTTTCAGGGCTGCAGCATACAGCCTGGGCTGTTTAGAGTATTTAAACAAAGTACAATACAAGGGCAAGCCGCTACTCCAGTATGTTAAGTTTATTTCTTCTACCTCAGGGGGAAGTATTACTGCTTTGGTTTACGGAGCGTATGTCTATGAAGGAAAAAACCTTCAGGATGTTTCCCAAAAACTCAACGCCATGTTTGATGGTGAAAAGCTATTGGCTAAAGCACTGGCAAACCTTGATGACAATAAAGCCTGGATAGATCGTGAGCACAAATCAAAAAACCTGATCAATGCTTTCAGCCTGGTGTATGATGATTTTTTTGAAAAAAGAACATTGGGTATGTTCAGCAACCTGGACAAGAACCCACATCTTGAAGAACTCTGCATCAACAGTACCGAATTTACCAATGGATATGCTTTCCGGTTCCAATCGCAAAACGACGGACTTCCCTGGGAAAATGGGAGGATCGGCAATCATTATATACAGTTCTCTGATGCCGATGGAAAAAATGGAATTGCCATTGCGAAAAAATTGAAACTGGGAGATATACTGGCATCATCGTCCTGTTTTCCATCCGGCTTCGAGCCGCTTATCTTTCCGCAGGATTATGAAACAAAAGAATTGTCATCCGAAGATTTGATAAAGGGGCTTTCTTTCGAAACAAATAATTTCAGTCTTGATAGCAATGATTATAATAACACCGATTTCCTGAAGGACAAATCCTTCGATAAAAAAATCCAGTTCGGGATCATGGACGGAGGCGTTGCCGATAACCAGGCAATAGAAGCTTTTATGTTGGCAGATGACAGGAGGAAAAAAAATGACCCAAACTCGGCTTTCTCTCTTTTCATAAGCTGTGATGTTACCAGTTATTTTATGGATGGATACACATTGCCTGTTGCTGAAAATAAATGGTACAGCAATATTTCATTCAATACAGCTCGGGCTTTGATCATGTTTATTGTATTATCCGTTTCTGCATGGGTACCTTTTTCGATCTTTAAATTCCGGCACAACTGGCAACTATGGAATTCTGTTTCTGTTGCAGTTGCATCCTGTTTTTTTATTCCTGTTGTTGTTTGGTTTGCTTCAAAAATCTTCAAGCGTAAGCCTACTGCAAGTGATGGAACCTGGGCTCTGGTATTTAAGAAATACATGCACGTGTTCAAAAACATGAAAATAGGCAGGCTGAAAGATCTCCTGGTAACGAGGGCCAAATCTGTTTTCATACTGGCCAACGATATTTACCTGAAGCAGATACGCAGGATATATTATAACCGGCTTTACAGCGACCCCGATTACAAAGGAAGGGTGATCCAGAATGCCATTTATGATCTGAGTGAGGCAAAGTTCAACCTTGCCGATCCTCTTAAAAAAGAATCATACGATCCACCAGAACCATCCGCCGCCGTTAAGACAGTAGTTGAAAAGGCAAGAACCATGGGAACTACTCTCTGGTTCGATCCCAATCATCAAAAACAAAACATAAAAGAATGTATTGTTGCCACGGGGCGCTTCACTACCTGTTACAACCTCCTGAAGTTTATACGCAAAACAGGAGCCAATACGGCAGAACTCAAACAGCTCGAAGCAGAACTGATGAATGACTATGCTAAATTCCAGGTAAATCCCATGTGGAATTTATCCTGAGTAAAAACATTTGTGTTTATATTTCAGGCATAATAATCATCATACCTGTATGACACACCGCCGTCATTTCATCAGATCCACAAGCCTTGCAGCAATAGCCATTGCCGGAGGCATTCCATCATTCTCATTTGCTTCACCGGTTGATTTTGTGTCCAGGAGGCCGGAGCCCGGCAAACGACGTTTCAGCAGTAAAGCTGTGGAAGATACCATTGCAAAAGTGAAGAAGTCGATGGCAGATGAAGAGCTCGCCTGGATGTTTGAAAATTGTTTTCCCAACACACTCGACACAACTGTAACCTACTCTGAAAAAAACGGCCAGCCCTCAACGTATGTTATAACCGGTGATATTGATGCTATGTGGTTGCGTGATTCTTCAGCCCAGGTATGGCCTTACCTGCCTTTGGCAAAATCAGACAAAGAGCTTCAGCAGTTATTAAAAGGTGTTATTGCCAAACAGGTTTCATTTGTTTTGCTTGATCCTTATGCAAATGCTTTTTATGATGACCCCGGAAAAGTAAGTGAATGGAAAAATGACATCACCGAAATGAAACCCGGTGTACACGAACGCAAATGGGAAATTGATTCTCTTTGTTATGTGATCCGCCTTTCTGCCGGTTATTACAATCACACAGGCGACACTTCCATATTTACTCCCGAATGGCAGCAGGCGATGACGCTGATCGTTCAGACTTTCAGGGAGCAACAGCGCATTCATGATCACGGTCCTTACCGGTTCCAGCGCAATGCCGCAAATCCAACAGACACACAGTTCAGTGGCGGTTATGGTAATCCAACCAAAAAGATCGGTCTGATACATTCCATGTTCAGGCCCTCAGATGATGCCACGGTGTATCCCTTTTTAATTTCTTCCAATATGTTTGCGGTGGTTTCACTGAAACAACTGGCTTCCATGTTCGCACTGATCCCCGGCTATGAAATCATGCGGGCAGAATGCAACAGGTTCGCATCAGAGCTGGATAAAGTACTTAAACAGCACGCAGTTTTACAGCATCCTGTTTGCGGAAGCTTATTTCCCCTGGAAATAGATGGCTTCGGCAATGCCCTGTTCATGGATGATGCCAATGTTCCGAATATATTATCGCTGCCATACCTTGGTTATTGTAGCACTTCAGACCCCGTGTATATCAACAGCAGGAAATTTTCTTTGAGCCACAACAACCCGTGGTTTCATGAAGGAAAATTTGCAAAGGGGATCGGCGGCCCCCATGTGGGAGAAAATAAAATATGGCCGATGGGATTGATCATGCAGGCTTTGACCAGTAATGATGAAAAAGAGATTGTTTATTGTCTCAAAACGATCAAACGAACACATGCCGGCACCGGTTTCATTCACGAATCCTTTCATGTAGATGATCCGGCTGATTTTTCGAGAAGCTGGTTTGCCTGGGCCAACACACTGTTTGGGGAATTGATATTGCATCTTTATAACAAGAAACCGGCATTGTTGCAGAATCGGTTTTAATTTACTGTTTGCTATAAAACCTGTCCCGGTTAAACAAAGTTTATTCAAAACTTCTGTATAGTATATATTACATTATATGTATTTCTCCTTCGGCTTCCACAGTTCTTTATTGCTGATATTTTTCTTTCATGGGTTGGTGTATGCCTTCTTGCTTTACAGGAGATCTGTAAAAGAAACACGCATTTCAGACAGGTGGCTTGCCCTCTTCCTGCTGCTATGCTGCCTCTATATAGCGCCCTGGATGCTTGGTTTTGGTGGATGGTATGATACACAACCTTACCGCGACATATTATTTTATACCCCTTTTCAGCATTTATTTTTACTTGGGCCCGTTATATTTTTTTATACGCAAAGCCTGTTGAATCCATCTTTCCGTTTCAGCAAAAAAGAATGGATACATTTACTGCCTGCTGTTCTGTACATAATTTTCAGTGCAGTGATGCTTATCACCGATAAAATTGTTCTGAAGAAATATTTTTTTCTTGCAGATGGAGAAGACCCGGATTTTGATTGGTGGTACCAGTACCTGGGATTTATATCTATGCTCCTTTACTTTGCTGCAAGTCTTCGTTATTACAACTTATACAGGAAGATGATCGTTCAGGCGGTGAGTTATGCAGACACTGTGCTTTTCAAATGGGTAAAAAATTTCCTGATGGCATTTCTTGCCATGCTGATGCTTAAATTTTTATTTGAAGTGGCTGTTTTCATCCCCGCATTCCGGAAGCTCAGTTACGCAGGTTCCTGGTGGGACTATTTTTCCTTTGCACTCATTTTCTATTACATGGCCATCAGGGGTTATTCCAATTCCATTGAAACAAAAGTGCCTTTCAGGCTTAACCTGCTCAATTATAAACAGGCATTACTGCTGCCTGCGCCTGCAGAAAGAAAATCTATATCACTGGTTGCAGAAGATATTGAGCCTGTTGAGATCATTATCGATAATAATTCCGATGAGCGGAATATATCGGAAGATGCTGCGCTGTTGGCGAAATGGAAACCACTGTTGTTACAGTTGCTGGAACAGGAAAAAATATTTGAGAACCCGGAGTTATCACTCACCGGTATGGCCCGCTTGCTTAAAACCAATCCTGCTATCGTTTCAAAAGTCATCAACCAGGGGTTCGGGCTCAACTTTAACGATTTCATTAATCAATACCGGATCGAAGCCGTTAAACAAAAACTAACTGCCGGCGAACATAAAGTACAAACCCTGCTCGGCATTGCCTTCGATTGCGGCTTTAACAGCAAAGCCACTTTCAACAGGGCATTCAAGAAAGCGATGGGCCAAAGCCCTAAAGATTGGCTGGAGAAACACATTCAATAAATCAGGGTTCTCTTTTCACCTCAAGTATTTTTCCGAAGCTGTTAATTATTTAACTTAGGATACTAAATTATTGCTTATGAAACGGATATTCCCCTTATTGGCAATAGCTGCCATCAGTTTTACCGGCTGCAAAAAAGAAGATCATGGTGGTGTTAAACAGTTAAGCCTTGATATCAGCCTCAACAAAACAAGCACTTATACACTTAACCTTAATCAATATGGAGATGCTGATGACTTGTCAACGATAGTAACACAGGCCGGCTCTTATGTAAAAAGCGAGATCAGCAGGCCTTCGGGAAGCAGGGGGTTCAATGATGTATATACTTATATCCCTGATGTAAATATCAAGGTGAATGAAACAAAAACCGATAAGGTTGTTTTAAAAGTATATGAACCGGAAAGCAGGGGTCATTGCAATCACGACGAAACAGATATCACGATCAATTTCAAGATCAGCAATTAATTAAAGTACAGAACTGCTTACAATATATTCCCCCCGATAATTCGGGGGGAATTTTTATGGCTATACATAAGTCCGCAGGGGTCAATATTTCAAAGAAAGCAGGTTTGCAAAGGGAAGGTCAAGTATGGCTACCGGCCCCGAATTATTTTCGTTGTTGCTTTCCGCTTTGGAATGTTGATCATTTTCTTCATTAAGCAGGGCCTGGTAAAAAGTTGTATCCTGGTCACTGAAACGTATATGCCTGTTAGGCTTATCATTCAGTTCAAATTCACCGTTGATGGTAAATTTCATTTCAAAAAATCTGAATCCTGTATTGGTTGTGAAGCTTGCCTGGTAAAGAGAATCTTTAATTATTTCCTTCATCACTAAATCTTCGTTCCAGCTAAGCGGCTTTCCGTCGCCACGTATGCCGGCCATTTTGATGTCGTGCATGTTATTTACATGAAGTGTAATTTTTACAACCTGTTTCCTGGTTGGCTGTACACATCCAGTTACCAGCATAATGAAGCTGAATAAAATAAGCTTGTACTTTTTCATAAAAATTTTTTTGATATTAAATAATCGATTCCGAACCTGCCGCTGCCAAGTATGGTGGTGAATAAGGCAACCCATCCAAATCCCATGGCAGGCAACATATTCCACATGCCGTTCTGCAGTTGCTGCATGAAAACAGCCACGAGCATGGTACATAATATGAGGAACGAAAAGAGGCGTGTCTGCAAACCAAACAAGATAAAAACACCACCAACAGCTTCACTGAAAGCTCCCATCCAGGCAAAGAACACGGGAAAGGCTTTGAATATTCCCCCATAAGCCGCTACATCCTGCGGAAACCAGAAGGCAACTTCAAACAAACCGATGTTTTTATCAACGGGGCTCCAGGGCATTCCGAATTTGGCCGCTCCAAAATCAGCAGCAAGCAGGTAACCGCAAATAAGCCGGGGAAGCATCAATAAAAAATCCTGCCACCAGTATGGCATTGTAACAGGAGCAGTGATCTGTTTTAAAATTTTCATGATTTTTTTTGATCACAAGATTACTGCTAACTAGAGGCCTTGTCGACTCAAATCAGGTTTTGAGCCTGATTCGATTGGTCTCAAATTATGATTTGCGCCCGCTCCACCACTTATTCCCTGGTTTTGTACTGATTATTTACAGCATATGGTTCATCACCTGGACTGTTATTCTTTTCTTTTTTTCTGTATCTTATATGGTGAAATAACCTTCCCCGGTATGAAACTAGTCTTAGCATTCCTCCTGCTTGTAGTAAACAGTTTTTGCATGGCCCAAAATGACTCCAGACCTTCTTTTCTTCATTTCGAGAACGAAGGGAAGTCATACAGTTTTGATGCAAAGACGGATCAAAATGTTACCGGTTCCGGTGAAGTTGTTATAAACAACGGCAAGGTAACAATGGCCAGTGTAATGTTTATCAACCGCTCCAATCTTGATACGGTGATCCTGTATGCTACAGATAAGAATGGGTTGGGAAAGGGAAAAGACAATTTAAAGTCTCCTGGTTTATCATGTATCTTCTTTTATAAGATGAGGGGTAAGGGGATGTTATCCAAAGTAGCCGATAATGCAAAAAAAGGGGTGGATGATCGTAATTATATTGAGTTCAGCAGTCTTGCTATGAAAGAAGGGGACAGATTGGAGGGCAGTTTCGCTTTCAGCGATGTTCAGTTTAAGATCAATAACCAGTTAAAGTCTATCATCAGGATTATTAATAACGGCAGTTTCTCCGCTTCCATTACAAAAACAGGTGCAGCAGGAAATACCGGAACGCCAAAGCAAACAGGCGTGAATCCGGGTGTGGCATTAATGTTCAAAAATGTAAAGTGCAGTCTTAGCGATGCTGATAAAAATCAGTCCTTTAAAACAATGGGCTTTGTATTATCCAAAGACAAAAAGCAACTGGCAGATAAAGAAATGCCTGATGATCCATTTGATGTGACCGTAACATGCAGCGATCTTAATAAAGATGGAACTGAAGAGATATTTATTGTGTATGGAAACCTCGCAACCTCGGGCATGACGGGATCTTCGATCTCTTTGTTGATAAAAGACGGCAATGGTAATTATCAAAAGAACCTCGGTTTTCCTGCGGCTGAATTTACCATCAGTAAAACAATGAACAAAGGCTTTCCGGATCTCAGTTTTGCCGGCGCCGGTTTTGATGTTCCTGTGTGGCGATGGAATGGAAAGGAATATGTTTTCTACAAGAATGCTAAATAGTATTTACTGAATTATCAGCAACATTCATGATCGAGTACTTCAATCACATTATCATAAAATTTCTTTGCACGCTCAGGGCTGCTTCCAATACATACAACTCCAAATTTGCCAAATTCCGACAAGGCTCCCAACAGGTGAAAAACAACCCCTTCCTGTGTGGTACCATCGTAGCTTAAAGAATGGAACATGGCGATATCTATCAGGTTGTAGGGTGTAAGTCCGATGTATTTATCGCTCACCACATTGTCGGAAGCAAAATAGTACCTGCGGCTTCCGCTGGCTGTGATGAACTCGCCTGTATCTGCATCATAAGATCCATCGGTTAAAAACTTCAGCATGAACAAAGGGTGTGTTGTTCCTCCTTTGCGCAGGTTTATTTCTATGGCATAATGCTTCCAGTTGCTGTCGGTCTGTTTTACAGAAACAAAGTCGATCGCAAACCTTCCGATCACGCCTTTGTCTGCAAGTGTCTGCGCAATCTTCTTCCCGGCTGTTGCTATTTCAATGCTGTATACCGGGTCGGCTGGAAATACAGCTCCTACATAAACCTGTCCATCGTCACCTTCCAGCAACTGGTCGTGTGTACTCACAATGGCGATGTGTTTGTTCGGGTTGATGACCACCTGCACAGACGGAGATGTTTTCATTTCCCCTTCCAGGAACTCTTCCACCACGCCTCCCATCTCACGGAACTTTTCAAAGAACAATGTGCCATCTACATCCTCAGCAACAGGTTTGATGTGCTGCAGTAAACTTTCTTTGATATTATTGTCGAGTTGTTCATTCATATCCAACACCGGGTACGTATATATGGCATTACCATCACCGCTAAATCCTTCGTTCATTTTTACAACTGCCTTGCGAAGTGTAGGATTTGATCTCTTCAGTCCGGCCAATGACCGGGCAATGTCTTCTGTTGTATAAAGATCTTCGTATCCTTCGGGAAGTTTTACGCCGCTTATACGGAAATTTTTACGGCTTCCGGATTTAGATCCCTCATAGAACATATCGGGGTCTGTACCGAATAACGGAATACCAAGTTGTACGGCCAGTGTTTTTTCGAGCGGCGTGATGTTGAAACAGGTAAGGTGAGCCGATGCCGGGTCGGGGATGTACTGCCTGATGCTATCAATAAGCCTTGGCCTCTCAAGTATTTTCTGTGTGAGGGATTTACTTGAAGCATCAAAGCAATTCAACTGTGTAAGTCGTTTCCGTGCATGATGCCCAGTGATACCGGGCAACAGGTGTATGTAATAATCAATGATCACATCTGCGATGGGCATACTGCTTACATACACAACCCGGGTAAGCGGCATACGGAGCAACATCAGTAAACAAAGCAGCCTTTCTTCGTAATGTACAATTCCTTTGATCTTGGAAAGCATGTCGTGATCAAGCGTGAGCGATGGTACGATCACAACGGTTCGTGGAGCCAGCCTGTCGGGAAAAACCTGTTCAAACTGTTCAACGAATTTTCTCTGGCTTTCATTGAACAGTTTTTTCTCATCTTCTGAACCCGGGGATGGAAACTGGTTCTTATTTATAAATGTTTTCCGTGGAATAGCGGTTTTGATGGGCATTTCAATCGTTTAACAGAAAGGTAGAAATTTTTAGCCTTACGGTGAAATAGTTTTGGCTGCTCGTTTGCTGATTTTGCTCAGGTTTTACCGGCTTGGGTTCCTGATTTGCTGCAGTTTATTGCGGTTACAGGCTATCCGCTAAATCCACAGTAGAACCACCTGTTCAGTCTTATTCTTTTCATTCTGTGCTACTCCGTTTCAGGTGGGTTTAAATACATTACAATACTATTTTACCCCCCTTTAGCCGGATTTATTTTACAGGGCTGTTTTAAAAAGGAAATTTTGTTTCACATTTTAACCAACTAATATGCAAACATTTCTCTCCATCCTCAGGGATAAAAACAGTAAAAGGGTTTTTACAGCTGCGTGGACATTCACCACTTCGCTTTCTGTTGTGTTGTATGGATTTTTCAGGCTGCTTTTCATAGATTTCAATATTACTGCCAGGGAAGATCTGTATAACCTTTTCTCATTATTGGGCATTGCTTCCCTTATCAGTATCGGCTTTTTACTTGCCTACCTGCTTATTGAGATCATAGATAACAGGATGCAGCATCCTTTTAAATGGAAATGGAATTACGTAAGTGTTCCCATTGTTGCAATCCTGGTAACCTTGATGTTTGCTTCCTGCGGTAACAGCCCTGTTGCCGGGTTCAAAAAAAATATGAATACCGGGATGGTTACCAATTACAAAGGATTGGCTCCAGAAAGCGTTATGCTGGTTATGAATAAAGAGGAGATCAATCACACAGATATTCCCTTGGGTGAAGAATTTGTATTGATGAACAGTGGTGTAAAAGGATTTACATTGGAAAATAACAAGGCCAAGATCGGTTGTTCACTCAAAATATCAGATAAGAAAGGCCAGGTTTTACTGAATGAACAGGACCTGTTCAATGGGCATGAAAGCTTTTCTCCTGAAGATGCAGCAAACCTGCGTTGCACCATTACAACAGGAGCACCCATGAAATCGGAAGAGTTTTATGATGTAGTGGTTGTTTTCAAGGATAAGCTCGGTGAAGGTAATATTGAAAATAAATTCACAATCCGTGCGATTGACATGCCATAATCAATTCGATCAATCAACATGAAAAAAGCATTTTATTCCCTGATTATAGCAGCCTTGTTACTGGCAGGATGCAGCAAACCTTCCCCGGAAAAATACATATCTACCGCCTTCCTCAACGCCAATTTACTGCACGGCTTCGCTAGCAGGTTGGTAAATGATGAGCTGTCTCAGCCATCTGTAAAATTTGTAGAAGGTAAAACAGATACTTACGAAAAGTTTACAAGGATAGAAACCATCAATCTCAAAATAGAGTCTGCTGAAAATGCGCTGAAACACATCAACAACCTGCCGGTTACAGAAGATTCAAAAGCAATGCTTGAAGCTTCTAAAGAATTATTTGGCTTTGTAATTCCGATCTATAAAAAAGAATATACGGAGTTGGCTAAATTATATGATTCTAATGCCGACACAGCCCGGATCAATACATTGAACCATACCATTGAAAGCAGTTATGGCAGCAGGTTCCTGCAGCTTCACGAAAAACTGGAGCGTGCCGGTATGGCTTATGCCGCAAAACATAATATCAAGGTGATGAGTGTGCAAACCTCGCCTTCGCATTAAAGCTGTCTCTAAAAATTATACCGGCATTTGTATTTGCAATTGCTATTGCCTAAACTGTGAATTCTACAGATCACTGAGAACGGCCGCTCATAGCTGCTGCCAGGAGATCGTAGCAGGCGATCCACGCCGATTCCACTTCTGTATTCCAGGAATCGCCCAATCCTTGTTTAAGTGTCCACAACAAAGCGTCACCTACCTGCTTATAATGAGCGGTTTTAACACCATACCCGGCATGACGTGCAGCCATTGCCTTTATTTCATCATCCATCTGACCAGGGTTATCAAGCCTTAACACAATACTGTTGAGCATATCCATCAGTTTCATGTATTGCTGTTTCATATCTGCGGGAAACATTTTCCGTAAACGGGGATTGTCTGTAAACAGTTTGCTGTAAAAAATATCAGCTATCAGCTCAGGCCTTATACCCCGAAGGGATTTCCAGGAATTTTTAATCCCTTGTATTTGCTGCCTGCTTAAACTCATACCGGGTATTTTATCGTTGGGATGAGGATTTATTGCCGTCCAAACCCCTGAACATTTTCCGCTTTTTAAATATTCAGGATACCAAATTGCTGAACCAGGTTCTATTAATAAAGAATTTAAGTTTGAACAGTTGTTACGGCAATACCAACCGTAGTAATTGGCTATTCAAATGATCTTACATGCGGCTATAACATTTATCTTTCAAACCACTTCTTGAAGGCGGGTGCCTTTTCCCTGCTTATATCCTGTTCCATCTTTACCGCAGATTTTAATGTAACTGTGAGTTTCTGATTATCCTGTGGCCTGATACTCTGAATGGCATCAATATGAATAATGCTTTGCCTGTTGGCCCGGTAAAATACCCGGGGATCCAGCAGCTCTTCAACTTCTTCCAGCGTTACAAAATCAATGATATATTTTTCCCCGCTGAAAGTTATAATGTAATTCAGGTTATCGCGGTAAAAACAGGCAATGTCTTTTGTAAAAACAGGGATCCAGTTATTTCTTTGTTTCACCAGGAATTTTTCCTTGTAATTCAGGGAAGCAGCCTGCGGGTTTGCGATCATCTGCAACAACTGCCTGATATCTTTAGGATAATCTGCTTTAGTTTTTACGATCTCCCTGGCTTTGTCAATTGCCTTTTTCAGATCATCCATGTCAACGGGCTTCAATAAATAATCAATGCCATTTACCTTGAATGCTTTGATGGCATATTCATCATATGCGGTGGTAAAAATCACCGGGCATTTGATTTCATAACGTTCGAATATTTCAAAACTTACGCCATCACTTAACTGTATGTCTGCAAACAGCAGGTCGGGCTCAGGGTTTTCCATAAACCACTTATACCCTGTTTTTACACTTGGAAGTACCTGCATTATTTTTACATCCGGCGCAACCTCCGATATTTTAAACTGCAGTTCTTTTGCTATCAGGTTTTCGTCTTCAATGATCACAGCGTTCATAATAAAGGGATTTTTACAGTGAAATATGTTGCATCTTCAATGATTTCCATCGGCCTTCCGCTTAAATATCGATACAGGGATTCCATGTTTGAAAGCCCCTGGCGGTTACTTGTTTCAACAAATTTTTTCTTCTGCAGGTTGTTTCGTACTACGAGGTAGTCTTCTTCCACAAAAAGTTCTATCACGAGTGGAGAATCTTCATCGGCAGTATTATGCTTAATGGCATTTTCAACGAGGTTCTGCAATGTAACCGGCGCTATCTTTCTATGACTGTATGCTTCTCCAATATTCATTTGCACCTGCAGCCCTTTTTCAAACCGGGTTTTTTGCAAGTCGATATATAACTGTACAAACTTTACTTCTTCGCTGATCGGCACCACTTCGTTGTCGCGGTTCTTCAGTATATAGCGATAAACTTTGCTCATCTTATCAAGGAAGTCGCCGGCCATTGATTGATCTAGCCTGATCAAACTGCTCAATGAAGTAAGCGAGTTAAACAGGAAATGAGGATTCAGGTGCTGCTTCAGGTTTTCATACATCACCAATGCTTTTTCTTTTTCAAGCATCTGTGTTTTGCTTTCGAGCAACAGCAATTTTTCTTTTTGCCCAATACGGTAACGATACAACAGGTATAAGCCTGTTGCTATAAAAATAAATATGCCTGCAAAAAACCAGGCAGTACGGTAAAAGGGTGTTTCGATTGTAAACTGCAATACAGCTTCTTCGGATTGCCAGCCATTATTTTTTCCTGTTACCCTTACATGAAAATCATATTTACCGGAAGAAAGGTTGTTGTATATAGCCTCGGCATTTTCACCGGCAATAGTCCAGTTCTCCTCAGCGCCACCTAAGCGGTATTCGAGATCATAAGGAAAAACTTCTTTGCTGAGGGTAGAACCAAATTTCAGCCTGACTGTATTTTCATCCGCTTTCAACTGTATCGTACCACTCTCAACAATCGGAAATTCCTTTCCATTCACACTCAACTGGCTGATGAGTGGTTTTTGTAAAACCGGTGATGCCAGTAAACGTTCAGGATAAAATTCTATGATCTCATTATAGATGGTTCCAAGTATATGGCCGTTCGATAATTTAGAAAGATGGTTGTAATATCCAAGATTGCTTTCGCTGTAAGGTATTTTGAAGTTGTAGAATTTATTGGCCAACGGAATGTAAACAGATACTTTATCATAAAGCATTGTCCACAATCGTCCAGCCGTATCCAGCGCAATACTGTGTACCCTGTTGCCGGGAAGCCCGTCTGTTTGATTCCAGAACTGGGTAGTTTTCTTTCCTGGATTATACTTATAAATACCTGCTCCCTTATTCAATACCCACAGATTTCCTGCATGATCGGAACGCAATGACATAATTGTTCCGGCTTCTTTTCTTTTGTCTTTTACAATGTTAACGGGTATCATTCCCGATCCGGTCAGCTGTACTATAAGGGTATCTGATTTTACGCCCCATAGCTGGTGTGATGGTGTAAGATGGAGTCCATAAACAATATTCCTGGGTTCATTGCTCCCCTTGAAAATCTCTTTTACTTTATTTGTTTTGCGGTTCCAGTACAACACTTCGGTTGTACTGTTGTAGTAAATAACAGAGTCGCCATCAATTACCGCTTCCCTGGTTAAAAAATCGGCATAGCCGGGAGGGAGGATTGTGAATGGTTTCAATTGACCTTCTCCTCTTTGCAATTGCCATGCACCTGTAGCTGTAAAAACAACGATTTTATCGTCGATAAATTTTAGGGAGTATATGTAGCCCGGCAGTTCTCCTTTTTTATTTTTTATTGCTTTGGAAAGTTCAAACAGCTGGTATTTTTCCGTCTCCGGGAAATAATGAATCAGTTGTGCATTCACACTCATTATCCAATAACTATGATCCTGCTTATCTTCTGCAGCTAACCGTATTGCCGTATTTTTTAATTCAGGAATATAATTGCTTATCCTGTATTCCCTGTAAATGTCATTATCAGGATTACAGCGTGAGATACCTGCAACAGTTCCTAACCAAATGGTATTGTTTACATCCTGGAACACTGCCCAGAAAAAATCCCCGGCTATTGAGCGGTTGTCATCAGAACGATGATACAGGCGTTGTATCTTATTGTTCTGCGACATATCAACTACCAGCATCTTATAGTTCCAGCTACTGAACCATATCCGGTTGTTATTGTCTTCAAACAAGGTTCCACCATCAGCATCAGGCATCGCCTCAAGTATGCTGATCGCTCGGATTTCCTGCTGAGTTGACGGATCAAATTGAATGATGCATTTTTTATTGTTGTCAAAAAACCAGCAATTCCCCTTTGCCGACCGGCACAGTGCAGCAACATCTCTTTTTGCGAAAAGCGGGTTACCTGGTACCGATTTAAAGTTTGAGAGTTTATTGCCGGCTACATCATAATACATGAGGCCCGATACCGTTGTTATCCAGAATCCGTTTCTTTTCGGATCTTCTATCAAACCGTTTTTTGTAATACCATAAACATTCAATGAATCCTGTGAGTTGGTTGTGTTAACCATTACATCAAACCTGTCGTTTGCCGGATTGTATTTATATAGCGACCAGTTTCCGGTAGCCCAAACATTTCCATTTCTGTCGCAGCGTACATTCGTAAAACCTGTTGCCCGACCCATGCTTTTGCATTCGTAGTTTTTAAACTTATCCGGCTTTAATTCATAACTGAACAGGCTTGTATTGGTGGCACCCCATATTTTCCCATTCCTGTCTTCGCATAAGCTGTGTACCACTTCGTTGAGCATGGTATTATCTCCCTTCCTGATTTTGTAGGAATAAAAATTCGTGCCATCGAAACGGTTAAAACCATTATACGTTCCTATCCAGAAATATCCGAGTTTGTCTTTTATGATACAGTTGACTACGTTGTCTGCCAGCCCATCTGCTTCTGTGAGGTGAGAGAAAACAAATGTTTCATCCTGGCCGGAACTTAAAAGAAACGCCAGGCTTATTGCCATTGTTATCACTACCTTTTTATACATACTTGAAAATAGCGAAAACGACCGGAAGTAAAAAAGCCCTGCTTACAGGCCGGAGCATATTTGAAACGAAGTGTGTGAAATGTCAAATGAGTCGTATCCATAACCCGATCATCCGTTTTCCTGGCTAAACCTATTTGCGTCAACTGAATTCAGGCAATGCCTTTTTATTACTATGACTTATTGGGAAATCGTTCTTCTTCACAAAACCAGCTTGCCCGCAATTTCTTCCCCAACAATAATTACTGAAGAAAGATTTTGTGGTATATACCTGACCCGCAGTATGGTGCCCCGTTCAGGAATATGATTATTGTTTATCAATGTACGTGAATGCGTATATACAAAACAACCATCCGGTTTTCTGAGTTTCAGCCAAAGTTGTACTTGCAGCAACTTCCCTGCCCGCCGTTCATACACATGCAGGTGAATTACTTCAGCAAATCCTTCAATACCATGATGCAATATCTCTCTTTGCTGTTGCAGCAATTGGACCGTTTCGTTTTCCCGGATTCCCAAAAAATGTGACAACTGCCGTATGAGTGAAATTACATTCATACAGCAAAATTGTATCAAGCTGTTGCAGGTACAAATAAATTCTGACTGTTTGGGAGGGTTTTTATAGTAAACTGTATAAAAACCGTAATAAAGCGTTTTTTGACAATCACTTTTTAGACTGCCACAACCTATAACGGATATAGAGTTGAAGTAAATGGTTTCTTCGATCCTCTATTTGCCCATCGGGCAATGTGAATTTTATGTATGGTGAAGTATCGATGCTGAATCTTAATCCGGCATTCCATTTCCTGTATTCATAATTCAACTGCAAGGTCCATGATGGTATTGAATTATAAAAGAATGAATCTGAGCTTGCCGAGTGTTGGTAATTGCTGCTATGCTCAGCATTTCCGGAAGAAATGGGAGTGTGACTTACCGTTTTTTCGGATACAGAACGGAACAACCATTGCTGGCGAAAACCCAGGCCAGCAGAAAACCCTCGGCCCAACCTGATATTCGCCCCCAGGTATAATGTATGGTAATAGAGTTTTTTTAATTGCTGCTTTGTTACTTCCACGTCGTTATTGAAGTAATCGATATTGGTTTGTTGACTATAAACAACCGGTTCAACGGGAGTTGGGGCTATCGCTTCAAATTCGGCCTGCACAAACCACTTCCGTGAATGTGGTTCTGCTCTCAGGTATATTGATGGTAAATAATCTGTAAGTGTGCCAGGCTTGCTATTAAAATTCAAGCCTGATGACTTTTGTTTTCCAATAGCAATACTCTGCTGCAGGCCAATGCCTGCACTCCAGATCAACCCTTTATGCTTCCCTTTCTTGTCTGCATACTTCTTAAGCAATGTTGAATCCTGCTTTATTTTCTTTTGCGGATCATTATTACTTACTGATAAAGAATCACCGGTTGCAGTGGAAACTGTGTCTTTTAATCCCATGGATTTTTGCTCCAATTCAGGCAAAGTTGAGTTGTTATTTTCTGCCGTGGCTTTTTCAGTATCCTTTATTATGTTTTCCCCGATCTCACCAGCCGCAATGCTGGTTTTGGCGATTGCATCTGATTGCTGTTTTACTCTTTGTTTTCGGTTTCTATATTTAGTCTTACTGGGAATACTTATTTCACTTTGAATTGATATCGATTCTTTTTTTGCAGAACCATTTGAAGCATTACCGATTTTTCTTTTTATCGAATTTTGTTTATTATCTGGTTTATCCCGATTTGTAATTTCTGCGTCAACTGAATTTTTGAAATTTATTTTGCGCTTGAATTTAACGGGCATACCAGCAACCGGTTGCCTGTTTTTATTTTCTGTTGGCTCGGCAACAGATTGGGAGATCTTTTTAATATCCCTTTGGGTTCCGGATTCTTCTGCAGCTACCAGTATCTGCGAATTTGATTTTTCTTTTGTTGTTGTTGTCGCTGCTAGGGGAAGCTGTTCATCAAACAGCGCCTCTTCTTTGGAAATATTGCTTCCTTTTTTCCCGTAAACATGATTCTCTTTTGCTGAGAATTCTTTGCCGGATTGATTCCCTGTACCGGGCCTGAACAGTAAGAAAGCGCCGCAGCCACTGATCAGTAACAATAAAGCAAGCAGCCATTTATACCGATTGCCGGAAGGTTTTTCCTGCTTTAATTTCTGTTGCATATTGAGCCAGGACGCCTGCTCATCCGGAACAGGTATTTCATCCAGTTTCTGCTTCAGTATTTTATCAAAGTTTGTGTCGTTCATATTTTACCTCCTGCTGATTCAGCTTTTGCTTTAATAATTTCCTGGCCTCACTCAGATGCCATTTGCTGGTTCCATCACTGATATTTAATAAGGATGCTATTTCACGATGGGTATATCCTTCTACCACGTACAGGTTGAAGATCACTCTTGTTGCATTGGGTAACTCCCGGATATAATGCAGGAGTTCATTTACATCGATCTGCTCAGCCACATCCGCATTAACAGCTATTGAATAAGCTGCTTCCTGCACAGGTTCATGAAAGGGAATATTCTCTTTCAGTTTTAAAAAATCTATGCAGCTGTTTATTATAACAGAACGAATCCAGGTAGACAATGCTGCCTTACCTGGATCGAACCGATGAATATACCGGAACACTTTTAAAAAACCGTTGTTCATCACTTCTACTGCATCTGCTTCATTGTGTGTATAGCGAAGGCAAAGCTTTATCATAGCAGTGTAAAAATTTTTATACAACTGCTCCTGCGCCTTTTTGTCTCCCCGTTTACAGCCGGCAATGATATCTGGAATAGAATCCAATCGCTTTAATTAAAATATATGCTGAACTTTAAATGTGCCGTTGATTGTATGAACCGTGGTTCCTGTTGATGAATGTGTGTATTGCCCGGAAAATGAACCTTCAAAATAATCGGGCCACATGGTTGTAAAGCTTGTCATGGTTGCGGAGAACCCCGGAAGGAAAAAAATTGACCCACCGGAAGGAAAAGCATCTGTAGATCCGAATGTTGCATCAAATGTTCCGGTACTGGCGCCATTTATATTCAATACAAACTGCCTTACCCCAGGCTGATTATCGGCCTGCAGTGCAACAGAGCCGGGGAAGTTTACACCGAATATCTGGAAGCTGTTTTGTGGGTTCCAGTAATAATCAACACCATCAATATTGTAGTTAATGTATTCAAACGGCGTGTCGTCGCATACCATAATATCCGCCAGGTTTGAAACAGGCGACGTTAGATTTACCGGAACTGTTGTACTGTGTTGTGCTGATCCTCCTGTGCCATTATCTATTGCAAAAACAGTAGCAACAGATCCTGAATTCGCACACATAGCAAAGGTTGTGCTGTACCGTCCATTTACATCAACAGCTACTGTGCGTACATTGTTATCGAATGTGATCGTAACGTATCCGCTTGTTACCGGAAGACTGTTGCAGTTAAGCAACCGTCCTGTTACTGTTACAATTGATTGGCTTACGTTGTTAACTGTTATGGTTCCGAGATCTGTATCTTGTGTCATGGCGCTGATCGTTTGTGAAAACAGAACAGCACCGCAGGGATCCAGCACTTCCATATCCATGGCTTCATTTGCAGGAACCATTCCTGAAACAAGTCCAAGCGAATCCGTATAACCCGTTTGGCTGGAAAGCCAGACAGCCCCCGGCCGGGTCAGCCGAACAGCAGTATTGATGAGTGGCTGGTTGTTTGCATTAACCAGTTTCATCGACAATAAAATGCCTCCTGTGCTGAAATCGCAATTCCAGAAAGAAAAATGTTTTACTTCACCTATATATTGATTGCCTTGTTTCTGTGCTGTGCCTTCTTCTCTCCACAAACCATTTTGCTCATCAACATACCACAATGAAATGGAAGCCGGGGCAGTACTCTGTGCTGCCGAAGGTATAGTCATGGTTAGTCTGGCCGGAAAGCCTGATTTCAATTGCAGTTTTTCTCCCTGCTCTGATTCCAGTTCTACTGCCATCATACCACATGAAGTGAGTACGGCGTTTTTGCCGTTCTTGTCAATTCCGCTGAAAGAACCGGGAATGGTAAAACGGATATCATCAGCTGAAGGGTCGATATACTTTGCATAAACCCGGATATTGCCGGAATAATCAGCATTGGTGGTGGCGATCTTTGTTGCAGTTGCAGGGATAAAGACCTTGCTTCCGTTCGGTAAAGACACTTCCCCACCCGAGGTATTTGATAAAGTACCGGCAAGTTCTTTTTTGAGCAGTTTTATCTTTACGTAATTGGTACCTGCTGTTGCGGCAAAGTGCCTGATGCCTTTAAAGTAACCTGCCTTTTGGGCCGTTACCAATGTATGTTTCTTATCCAATGCTGCCTGGTTGAAACGAAAAAAGCCGTTGGCTCCTGTGATGATTGTTTGCGACCCCGCTTTAACTTCTACGCCTGCAGCAGGGTTTCCGTTCTCGTCTACTATATTTCCCTGCAGGTTTGCCGTAATGGGACTGGGCGTGATACTCACCGGTGTATCAACATTATCAGGGGCGCCTATATAATCAGGTGATTTACGGCATTGGCTGGCTGTAAGCAATACCAGTACTACCAGGAAACAGGATATTATCTTTCTCATTTTTGTCAGTTTATCATTATATACCTATAAAATAATACAATTGGTTGGGTAAGCTGAAAATAAAATTCTGAATTGTACTTTACAATCACCAAAAATGAAAAAGCCCCTTTGCAGGGGTCATTATCAGTGATGCTCTGTTATTTTATTATCGGTATTCCCGGGCATGAGGAGACTGTTGGTTAATTTTACATCATTTTATTTCCTGTACCCAGTTTTGCACGAACTCCCTAGCCGGTTCCACCACTTCTTTGCCTGCCCGAAAAGCCATTTTCCATTGTTTGCTTTTGTTTTCATATTCTTTTTTTACAAAGACCCTGAACCCGTTTTTGGGTGTTAGTTCAGCAGTGTAGTCTATATCCCTGGTCAGATCCAAAAAGGTTTCCAATCTCTTTTTTACAAACAGCATGTGATTGGCCGGGAATTCGGATTCCCAACCAGCCAACTGCCGCTTGTAATTCTCTTCATTTTGTTTTACCGCATTTTCATAGTTCTTCCTGTAGCTTGCCAGGCTTTTGTTATTGGGATCTTCGGCTTCTTTCAGCATTTTCTTTGCCTGAACAAGAACGTCTTCAAATATTTTTTTAAACTGTGGGTCTGCTTTCTTCAGGCTTGCCTCATTATCCGCCACAGCTTTATTTGCTTCAGCAATCATCTGTTGCTGCAGTTCTTCCGGGGTTTTCATTTGATACTTTTCCGGCTTTTTGCTCTCTTTCAAAGCTGCATATTCTTTTATATATACAGCGCTGTTCACATAGGCCTTTGCGTAGTTCAGCAGATCATTGGCTACAGCAGTACGGTTTCCCGATGCAATATTTTTAGCGTTGCTTACTCCGTAGGCATCCAGGTAGCCTCCTAAAAAGCCATCGGTGATCTTCCTGTTTGCATCTGCTTTACTGATCCCGAGTTGTTTCAGAAAATCCTGTGTAATCTTTTCACTTACTGTAAATGACATTATGAACAGGGAAACAACTGATAGCAGCATTGCTGCAACACTCACTTTCAGAGAAGTTTTTATAAGATTATTCTTTTTCATGCACTATATTTTTGTTTATACATTATTTGTTGCACAAAGCTGTTATAAATACAGGGCGGCGGAAATACATGTGTGTTCCAATTGCAAAAAATAATGTACAGACTGTAGTTAAAAGCAGGGCTTTGTACTTTTCTGATTTAACTTTTGGGGTATACGCGTATGTGCACAAAATCTCCGGCTCATAACGATTTGGTAGCTCCAAGGGTTGATTGCTACATTATCATAGAAATGGCTTTTGCTATATTGATTGGGCTGGATGAGCCAACTGGATGAAATAAATGGGGTATAATAGAAAAAGGGTTACAAACTTTCGCTTATAACCCTTTGACTTTAAGCTCCCCCTGCTGGACTTGAACCAGCGACCCTCTGATTAACAGTCAGATGCTCTAACCAACTGAGCTAAGGAGGAATACACCCTTCCGCTTCCGGATTTGGGAGGGCAAAAATAAGGGATTTTGCCTTTTGGTAAAAAAATTATCAAAACTATTTTAACCACCGAAAAGTCCACCCGTTTTGATACCCACAAATATCCCTTCCTGCCGTTCTTCAATGGGGTAGGTTTTCAGGTAATACCCCTCTCCACTAATGTTTCTGCCGGTACGCAGGTCAAATTTGTACCGATGTACGGGGCAAACAATATTGCCAACAGCATCTATATACCCATCGGCCATCATCCCCCCGGCATGAGGACATTTTGAAACACAGGCATACAGCTCCTCTTTATAAGAAATTATGCAGAGTTTCTTACCATCGGCTTCCGCATGGGCTGTTCCGTCTGCAGAAAAATGCAGTTCCTCCCGGCTTTCGGCTATTTTTATCCATTTCACCGTTACAATATAATTGTGCCGCAAATTAATTCAACTGGTAATATCCCTTTACATCGGCAACAAAGCATTTTTTATATTTGCCGCCCAATGGCTCAAAAAAAATTATTGCGATTTGCCCAAATCAAAGCATTCCCCAATGTATTGGAATACCCCGAAAACATGCAGGGTAAATGGAATTCTTTTTTTAAAAATGATCATCCCATTATTTTAGAACTGGCTTGTGGAAGGGGTGAGTATGCAACCGGCCTGGCCTCCTTGTATCCTGAAAAGAACTTCATCGGTGTTGATGTAAAGGGAAACAGGATGTACATTGGTGCCAAAAAGGCCATCGACCATAAACAGGCAAATGTAGCTTTTCTCAGAACACAGATCGAAATGATCGACCAATATTTTGCGCCGGGTGAAGTGAGCGAGATCTGGATAACCTTCCCTGATCCTCAACTCCGATGGTCGAAATCCAAGAAAAGACTCACCCACCCACGTTTTCTTCGGTTGTACAGGCAGTTCCTCAAACGGGATGGCTTAATCCATCTAAAAACAGATTCCCCGCAATTATACCAGTTCACCAAACTGGTGATTGAACTTTATGGCCTTACCCTTGTTGAAGACACGGATGACGCTTATGCTACAGATCCGGTAAAAGAAGTTTTGCAAATAAAAACCCATTATGAAAAACTTGATATAGCTCAGAGCAAAAAAATCCACTACCTCCAGTTCAGGTTGACTGAAACTATTGCCAACCTGGATGAAAAATTAAAAGAGATTACCCGCAATGATGAACAATAACCTCCGGGAAGGAGAAGATTTCTATTACAATGAAGATGGGTATATTGTGCTCACAGAAAAATATCATCTGAAGAAAGGATATTGCTGTGGCAATGGTTGCAGGCATTGCCCCTATCATTACGAAGCTGTGCCGGAGCCCAAAAGAAGTGAATTGATCGCTGCCAAAAAACATGAAAAAAAGAGCTAAGCAAATCATTCCCGGGAAAGAACCTATCAAAAAGGCGCCGGTTAAGAATACCAGGGAATACAGTTTTTTTGAAGATGTGTATGATGTGGTAAGACAGATCCCAAAGGGAAGGGTTACCTCTTACGGTGCCATAGCCTCTTATCTCGGCACCCGATTAAGTGCCCGTATGGTGGGCTGGGCCATGAATGCTGCCGGAACTGCAAGACCAAAAGTTCCTGCACAAAGAGTTGTGAACCGCAATGGCATGCTCACCGGGAAACACCATTTTGCCACGCCTACTTTGATGGAAGAATTATTGAAAAAGGAAAAAGTATTTGTAAAAGATGATGTAGTGATTGATTTCAAAAATAAATTCTGGGATCCATTGGTAGAATTGGGTTTATAATTCTTTTTCAATCACCTTCTCTATACGCCTGTCGGGAATAAACCAGATCACTGCAACTATTGCATAATAAGTAAGGCTTAGTGCCTGGCTGAAAAATGCAGCGATGATTCCCATTACATAAAGCAGCATCGACAGTTTTCCCTTTTCATCCTTTCCAAAAGCTTTTGCAAGTTTTTCATTTTTTCCGTGATTGTGTATGAGTGTTCTTGATAAAAATGTATACGAGATGGCACTCATAAGCAGTACAACACCATAAGCCACCACGGGCCATTGCGTAAAATGATTTTCTCCCATCCAGGCTGTTACAAAAGGAACCAGGGATAACCAGAATAATAACAGGAGGTTTGCCCATAATGATTTCCCATCAACTTCTTTTACTGCATGCAGCATGTGATGATGATTGTTCCAGTAAATTCCGAGGTAAATAAAACTCAGTATATAACTCAGGAATTTCGGAACCAGTGGTTTCAATGACGACAATTGGTCGCCGTGCGGAACCTGTAATTCCAGCACCATGATCGTAATGATGATGGCGATAACGCCATCACTGAAAGCTTCAAACCTTCCTTTACCCATTAAAATTGTTTTGATAAATATAAAAAGAATTCAGCCTTTCCCGGGTTATTGTAGATTTATTAAGCCTGGCACCCGCAAAATTCCAAAGAAGCAAAGCTGACCAGGATTAATTTTAAAGATCTGTAAGAGAATGTGACTGAGGAAAATCCCTTAACTGTAGTATGGCCTTATCATTATATAAACCAGTACGCCTGTAATGGCTACATAAAACCAGAGTGGCCAGATGATACGAACGAGCTTCTTGTGCTTTTCATATTCTCCGATCAAGGCCCGATATGCTGCAAGCAAGATGAATGGCAATGCAATACCTGCAAGTGGTATATGTGTTATCAGTATGGCAAGATAAACAGTACGCATACTGCCCGCGGCTTCCCGCTCGGCATCACTTAATCCCTTGATTCCATCTGTTTCCCCGTACATGGTTTCTCCTGCAAAGAGGTGATGGCATATATATGACGCAAGGAACAGTATAGACAGTATCATTGCAAACATCATGATCTGCTTATGCACTGCAAAATTCTTCTTCTTCACTGTAAACAATCCTGCCAATAACAAAACGGCCACAGTTCCATTGATAATTCCATTTGCCGCAGCAAATATGTGTACATCGAACGGGAGCGCTACTTTACCTGCGAGGTTGTATTTTCCTAAAACGGTAACGGTTGCAAAAACAACCAGTGAAACAACCAGGATGATCATTTTTGCCTTACTGTCATTCTTCTGTAGCGAGGGTTTTAACATGTGATTTCTGTATTTTATTTTTCTTTCCTTCTTCCCAGCAATATGGTTATTACTATTACTATTCCGATGCCAATGAATATTACAGGCAGGTAGGGAATAAAACCACGCAATATGGATGGACTTTTTTCATCCTTTTCCAGCATCAGAGTCGGAATATCAGAAACAAGTTGGGCCTGCTTTTGTTTATCAAATCCATTATACCAACCTCGAACAATACGGTTGCTGTCGAGCAGGAAAAAATTCTCTGTATGAATAAATGCAGTATCTATGTCAGCATCAGCAATACTAGCCTTCAGTTCATTGAAAGCAAAATCATACACTTCTTTTTTGTTCCCGGCAACAAACCACCAGGTGTCATGGTTTACTTCAAACCTGTCTGCAAATTTCCTGAGTTGGGGAACACTGTCATGCTCCGGGTCCACACTTATGGAAATGAACTGAACAATGCTGTCGTTCTTTACAAAAGAATCCTGCAGCTTTTTCATATTTCTTGCCAGGCCGGGGCAGATACTCGGACAACGTGTAAAGAAAAAGTCAATCACAATGATCTTGCCGTGAAGATCGTCCAGTGAAACAATTTTTCCCAACTGGTTGGTGAATGATATGTTTTTAACCTTGTGCCATACTGTATCCGTTACCTGTTTACCATTCTCCGACCGCTGAACCACATCATCATAAAAATATTTATGAGGCATGTGAACAGCATCTTTACTATAATACTTTACTATCCAGTAGCCGGCTAGCGGTAACATGATAGCAAGCAGTAAAGAGAGTATTGCTTTTAGATTCAAAATGAAAAGTATTTGGGACTGCAATTTCGTACAAATGTGTTGATCTTGGCACAAAAAAAATCGTCCCGCTGAAAGCGGAACGATTCATATAATAAAATCTGTTATTGTAGTTACGGTTTTGCACCTTTTTCAACCGCAGCCGGTTTCACATTTTCAATATTAGGTCGGCTTCCGGCATTTGTGTTACGCAGGTCTTTCCAGCTGTTTCCATCCCAAAGGAATGCAACTATAAACCAGATGAACAGGCAGAGTGGAACTACGATTGTCATAATAAAGTTCCTGACCTCATCTCCCAGGTGCATAAATACAGAAACAATGTAGAATGCTTTTGCCAGGGAAAGGATGCAGATAACTCCTTTTACAAAGAGAATAGCTGTATGACTTGTTTCAGGATCGCCATACCAATGTTTGGCAAGCCCCAGGCCGAGCACCAGTTCAATTATTGTTACTACGGATAAAAGCCAGAATACTTTCCATATACGGCCTGTGCCTTCTGCCGGCGCATGCGGAAAAGTTACTTCGCTGGATGATACGTGTTGACTCATAAATTATTTTTTTCTTCAGTATAGAAATTTAAAATTTAGATCAGGTAGAAGCAAAGGAATACGAACACCCATACAAGATCCACAAAGTGCCAGTACAAACCTGCTTTTTCTATCATTTCATAATGGCCTCTTTCATCGAAGTGGCCAAGTTTTGTTTTGATATACATGATCACATTGATCACCACACCACTGAATACGTGGAAACCGTGGAAACCTGTGATGCCAAAGAAATAACCGCCGAAAGCGATCGGTCCCTGGTGTGTAGCATGAAGACCTGATGCACTTATTTGTTTGATAAGATCTGCATTCGATAAGCTTTCAAGGTTATGGTGTGCACCTTCTGCTCCGTGATGAACACTTGAAGCAATGGAAACAAGCTGATCAGGCGGCGTGCTCTGTAAAGCCGACATCATTGCTTCGTGTGATAATTGAGTTCCCCACGGATTTGCCTTAACAGTTGTTGGCAGGGTACTCAATGTTCCATCATTCAGCAAGGCAACATGCTCTCCAGTAAGTAAGTGAGTCCATTCCCATGCCTGGCAACCAAGAAACGCAAGACCTCCGAGGATTGTAAGAATCATATATTTCTCAACTCCCT
>JAFDXA010000352.1 GCA_018268185.1 Bacteroidota bacterium | reverse complement strand
TCCAGAATGTCAGATTCCAGGAGGAATTACATCGGGTTATTTTCCACGGGGCACTTCACCTGTGTGGCTATAAAGACAAAACCCCCTCACAAATTAAAACCATGAGGTTTAAAGAAAACCAATATCTGGGGCTGTATTTTAAATAATGTTCCACGGGGAACATAAACTTCAGGGTTTCACGTGGAACCTAAGATTTGTAACTTTGCACATATGTTTAATCAGTATGATGTGGTTGTGGTTGGCGCCGGCCATGCTGGCTGTGAAGCTGCAGCAGCTGCCGCCAATATGGGAAGCAGGGTATTGCTTGTGACGATGAATATGCAAACGATCGCCCAAATGAGCTGTAATCCGGCCATGGGGGGCATTGCTAAGGGGCAGATTGTGAAGGAAATAGACGCATTAGGAGGGTATAGTGGGATTGTTACCGATAAAAGCATGATTCAGTTCCGTATGCTAAACAGGTCGAAAGGACCAGCTATGTGGAGCCCAAGAGCCCAAAGCGACAGGATGCTTTTTGCAGCCACCTGGCGGGAAATGCTTGAAGCAACAACCAATGTGGATTTTTACCAGGATACAGTAAGAGAAATAATAGTTGAGAATGGAACTGCTTGTGGTATAGTGACTTCCCTCGGGCATAGAATAAGGTCTAAGGCTGTGGTCCTTACAAACGGAACATTCCTGAACGGGGTGATTCATATTGGAGAAAAGAATTTCGGTGGTGGCCGTGTTTCGGAGAAAGCAGCTACAGGCTTAACAGAGCAATTGGTTTCCCTGGGTTTTGAGAGTAGCAGGTTAAAAACAGGAACTCCACCAAGAATCGACGGAAGAAGCCTCGATTACACTAAAATGGAAGAGCAGAAGGGAGATGATGAAATTGTTGGATTCAGCTATCTCCAAAAGCCAGCATTAAAACCAGAACAACAAAAGAGCTGTTGGATAACATATACCAGCCAGGAAGTACATGATATATTAAAGGAGGGGTTTGAATCGAGCCCGATGTTTAAAGGGAGGATACAGGGAACCGGACCAAGGTATTGCCCAAGCATAGAAGACAAAATAAATCGATTTGCGGAAAGAGACAGGCACCAACTGTTTGTAGAGCCGGAGGGTTGGAATACAGTAGAGATTTACGTGAATGGATTCTCAACCTCTTTGTCGGAAGAAGTTCAATATCAAGCGCTTAGAAAAGTACCCGGTTTTGAGAACTGCAAAATGTTCCGTCCGGGCTATGCCATAGAATACGATTATTTTCCTCCAACACAATTGAAGTTCAGCTTGGAAACAAAAGGAATCAACAACCTCTTCTTTGCGGGCCAGATCAATGGAACTACAGGTTATGAAGAAGCGGCCTGCCAGGGACTGATGGCAGGAATCAATGCACATCAAAAAAGTATTGGCGAAGAACCATTGGTTTTAAAGCGGAGTGAAGCATATATCGGGGTGTTGATTGATGACCTGATCAACAAAGGAACAGATGAACCATACCGCATGTTTACCAGCAGGGCAGAATTCAGAACCCTGCTCAGGCAGGATAATGCCGATATGAGGTTAACGGAAATCAGTTATAAGATCGGGCTTGCCAGCCAGGAGCGAATGGAAAAGCTCCAAAGAAAAAAAGAAAAAGTAGAGGATATAAAAAGCCTTCTGCAAAAACAAAGTATTGAACCTGAGGAAGCAAATGAATTTCTCACCACCAGGAACTCATCGCCGCTGCCCGCAAAGCAAAAAGCAGCCCAGGTGATACTGAGGCCCGGGATAAGCCTGCAGGAAATGGCAGATAATATCCCCTCATTAGGATCACAACTTATTGATTATGAAATAGAAACAATAGAGCAGGCTGAAATTCAACTGAAATATGACGTATATATTGAGAAGGAAAAAGAGCTTGTAAATAAAATGGCGCAGCTGGAAAACCTGGTTATTCCGGAAAATTTCAATTACGATAAACTTGTTTCTCTAAGTGCTGAGGCCCGCCAGAAATTCACCCGGATTCAACCCCGTACACTTGGACAGGCTTCGAGAATTTCCGGCGTAAATCCCAGTGATGTGCAGATACTAATGGTTTATATGGGACGTTAATGTGTAAAGCAAAGAAAAGCATGACAAAAAAAGAAATATTTAAAAAAATCAATACATATACTGATAAAATTGGTATTCGTGTTCATCACACGGATGAAACCCGCCCATGGGGTGGTTTTTTTGTAATTGAGGAAGGAGATGCAGCCAAGTTCATCGGCCATTTTTTCCCGGAAATTGATAAATCCGATCTGATTGAAGGCGCTAAACTCAGTCCTAAAATATTATTGGTAGAGCCAGGGAAAAAATTAAGCTGGCAATATCATCACCGTCGTGCAGAAATATGGAAACTCGTAGAGGGTAGAGCAGCTGTTGCAACCAGTGATACCGATGTAGAAAAGCAAACAACCGTACTCAGCATCGGCGATATTGTAAAACTAAAGCAGGGTGAGCGGCATAGACTGATAGGAATGGAAGAAGAATGGGGTGTTGTTGCTGAGATATGGATGCATACCGATCATGCTAACCCTAGTGATGAAGATGATATCGTTCGTGTGCAAGACGATTTTGGCCGTTAATGCGGCGAATTGGACAACAGGAATTTTTCATAAGCGAGGGCCCATTTAATTTCAGCATAGCTTATGTCGGGTAATTCTTCTTTTAACTGGTGGAGCGGAACAGCTCCTAACTTTTGTAATATACCGTTGATGGCTGAACGCTTTTCAGGTGTGATCAACCCTGTAATTTCAAGTTCCCCGGATTCAATAAAATGTGATAAATGACCTTCAATGGTGGAGGTTGACAGGTTCCTGCTTTTTGCAATTTCTGAAATTGATTTTCCTGATTTATAAAGATCATAACTCAATAATCGGGTATTGCTTTTTGACGCAGGCTTAACAGATTGTCTGCCTTTTTTCGTTTTTACAGGAATTGCAGCAAGAGGCTTAACATCATTTGTTTCACAGAACTGCTGAATGATGTCTACAAACTCTGGCCCATATTGCTTTGATTTCACTTTCCCGAAACCACTGATCATTTCAAGCGCTTCCATTGTTTGTGGTAGGTAGTTGGCCATCTGTTCAATCGATAATGTACTGCAGATAAGGTATATGGGAGTATTGTTCTCTCTTGCCAGTTCATTGCGTTTTTCTTT
>JAFDXA010000351.1 GCA_018268185.1 Bacteroidota bacterium | reverse complement strand
TTTGTTCTTGTCATAGTTCTTCTGAAACACGGCCAGCGCTTCCGGCAATTTCTTTTCACTCAACAACTGCCTGCCATAACCATGCAATTCCAGCGGCGTTGCATTGTCCATCGCCGTATTCATGATGTCTTTTGCTTCTTTGTCTTTGCCCATCTTAGCCAATATCCTTGCCTTGGTAGAGAGCGCTGCAAATGTATTCCGGCCACCCAGTTGGGGATTGGTGGCCGAGTTGATCCACGTGAGCGCTTCTTCATAATTAATATCATTGGCCACACACCATTGGGCTGCTGCTTCGAGGCTCGGAGGATCGAAACCGATGGCGCCGCTCATCTGCCTGCGGATATCTTCCAGCACGGTTTTCTTCAGGTCTACTTCTACATGTATCGGGAAACTCCAGCGTTCCCAATCCAGGCTGATATCAACAGAATGGTCTGTTTCGTTGGAGAAATTATAAGCCAGTCGCTCCTGCATCACCGGCCTGTTTTTTTGCTGTACGGTTGTTACCCGCATTACATCAAGGTCTTTGCGGTAGAAATAACTGCCCCACTCCTGTGTATTTTTATTAAAGATGAGTACACTGCTGTCGGGCTGCACTTCAATAAAGAATGCATATTTACCTGCAGGCAGTTTTTGTCCGTTGATGGTTACGTCGGTTGAGAACGACATTACGGTACATTCATCTGCACCCGCCCGCCAGGGCGAAGCTGTTTCGGAGCCGAAGCCCAGTACGGTATAACCGTAGTGAACGATGGGGGTTCCGTAGATCTTCCCTTCTCTTCCTTTAACACCCGGGGCATTGTACTGGATCTGTATATCGGTAACTCCCACCCGGCGGCCGGCCATACAACTGATGTTGGTGTTCTGCGGAATACGCAGTGCCTGGCCGAATGATTGAGCTGTAAAGCAAAAAGCCAGTAATATAATGGCAAGTGATTTTGTTCTCATGATGCAAGTTTTAAACAAAAGAAAGCTAGTTATGAGAGAAATAAGAACCGTTCGTGGAAAAGTTGGCGAGCCTGGCAATTCGTAAAACTAATTACATGAGAAAAGGGAAAAGCAGATTGTGTATATTTATTGATGCCCGCCTGCTTTACAAAGCACAGAAAATGAAAGTAAAATTAATTATACCATTATTTGTATTCACCCTCTGCACATCTTTATTGTTTGCTCAAGACACAACATATAATTCCATTACAACGCAATTGTTGAAAATTGATGAATTGGATCAACGCTATAGAAATCAAATTGATTTTATTGAAAAAAAATACGGCCGGGAATCAAAAGAAATCCGGCAGTTATACAGGGATATGGCGTTTGCCGACTCTATCAACCTGGCGCAGGTGGAAGTAATTTTAAATAAATACGGTTGGCCCGGAGTGAACAAAATTGGATACCAGGCTAACCTGGCGATTTTTATGGTAATTCAGCATTCCCCCTTATCAATACAGGTAAAATATTTACCGTTGATGCAGGAAGCAGTAAAAAACGGCAATGCCAATGCCAGAGATTTAGCTTTATTGGAAGATCGTATAGCGATTTTCCAGGGCCGTTTACAGGTCTACGGCAGCCAGCTATTCTGGAATAAAAAAACCAAAGAATATTATATCCTGCCGCTTGCCGACCCAGACAATGTTGACAAAAGACGTTCAGAAGTAGGCCTGCAACCGCTCTCCAAATATCTAAGCAGTTGGGGTATACAATGGAATGTTGAAAAATACAAAAAAGAATTACCATCCATTTTATCCGAATGGAAGAAAATAGTAAGTCAGCTTATCATAAAATAAGTCCCCATCCCATGGTGCGTGTCTCACGCACCATCCAGTAAATATATAATCTGAATTTGAGCCAGGTTTTTGTGCCATTTCTCGTTCCCGCATTATTTTTGGCACAGTTCTTTGCCTATTATTGCTCTTTTCATTTTGTGCCAATTTCTTTTTCTTGTGTTTTGTGCCAATTTTTATTTTCGCTTTTTTGTGCCAATTTCATTTGCAATTTTAAATATGGCACAAAATAATTTGGTTAAAATAATTTTGCTCACAATGGTATAGATAATACTCAAAGTGAAATATTATTAACCTCCTATTGCATTCAAATGAAAGAAGAAAAAATTCAAACCCTTCATCCCATTGCCGGTAAGGTTAATAAAAATATCAGCTTATCTAAATATGAGTTTATTAAAAAGCATATACTGCAGATTCTTAAAAAAGCTGAATTATCACACACTGATCTGATGGAAAACCTGTACAGCAGGGTGAAAGATGATTTTGAGGGCGGCGTGCAATGGTATGGAGAAGTGGTGAAGCTTGACCTTGAAGCAAGAAAGATCATTGAAAGAACAAAAACAAAACCTGAAAAATACAGACTAAGAAAACCCATAGGTTGATAACTTCATTCCACCAATATTATATTGGGATTTTAATACTAGTGATATGAAAACTTCAAATAAATTAAAAAGCATACTGCTTCTGTTTGTAATACTGGTTTCACAAAGCACCTTCTCACAGTCAAAAGATACTGTTAACCTGAATGCACTTATCTTTCCAAGGCAGTTTAAAACCGATACCGTTTCAGTGCAGAAAAGAGATGAATTGATCCGTAAAATAAACGGGCTGTTCATTGTTTCAGGCACGGTTATGTTTTCGGGAGCAGGGTTTCCTGAAGTTGCTTCGGTTGACATGAAGAATGGAAGCATGAGGAGTGTAAGTTCTTTATTAAATCTTTGCAGATCAGGATCAAGAATAACTTTTGAAGGCTGTATATTCCAACGCAGCGACGGAACCAATACCATACGCATTAACAAATCGATCTTTATTTTATAGGTCTCATAAGCGTTCAACGAGCGGAATAAATATTTTCACCGGTTGGGATTGGCCGGAATTTTGCCAATGTATCTTTAAGAAATTCTATTTTCACTGTTGTCCGGTTAAAATAATCACATTATTTTTGAATGATTACTGAGTCTCTATTTCAAGAAAGAGCTTTCAGGGAGGGCTTGCTTGTATTCCACATTTTTTCTAGATAAAAAAGTGGAGCAAAAAATCAAGGCTGCATAAAAAAGGCTAAAAATTGTATTTACAGGCTAAAGGAAAACAAGTTCCATCTTGTGAATAAAACCGGGCATTGGTGCGACTTACCAGCTAATAATAAATCCAAACATAGCAACAGCTGTTTTCCTTTTTAACGCCTTTCAATCCAATTTTCTTAACGCCTTTTTTATGAGGTCGAAGAGAGAAAATTCCCCCCGGATAATAGTGATGTGGTAATTTGAAGATTTGGAAATGTGGGAATGGATCAAGTGATTTTGCAATCTGCCTTTACTTCTTAATTCATCATTCCGTGTTCCTTGTTCGATATTGTTTAAGATGTGGAAATGTGAAAATGAGTTGATTTAAAAATTCCCTTTTTCTTATGCTTTTTCACTTTGTCAGTTGAGTGGTTCATAGATTAATTAATCATAAAGGAGGGGCGACTCAGTCACCCCTCCTTTAGAATTCCTGATTAATAAATTACCAACCATTGTAACGGGAGATGGCAGCTACGCCACCAGAAAATGCAGCGCCGGCTATTACGCCTCCTACCGGCCCACCGGCAATTGCTCCGAGTGTTCCGCCAACAGCATCACAGGTAACTGTAGCGATCCATCCGAACAGGCCAAGCCTTTGCAGGGTTATATGGCCACCTGGATTTCCGGGGTAAACCGCATCAACCCATGCATACAGGCTATAGCGGGCTGTTGAACCAAAAGCATAGAGTGCGATGCGTTCTCTTGAAGTAATATTTAACGATGCTATGCCTGCTTCCCATGATACGATCTGTTGTTTAATGGTTTCTACAGGGAGGCCTGCTGTATTTTGATTGTAGAGGTACGTGATGATCCTGCCCAGGTAGTCGCGGGAAACACCTGTTAAACCGGTCATATCAAGCAGGGAAGAAGTGGTGGGTACTGCAGCTTCTGCACTGCGGTAAAAAGCGGAGAGCTGTGTTACTGTGAACAGCGGTTTAAAAGCATTCGCTGCAGCGCCAAAGCGTTGATTGCCGTAAGCAAATGATTGTGCATACACGGAATCAGCATTGTTAAGCTTCTCATAAGTTGTCTTCTGCAGAATATAAGAAAGTGAAAGGTTGTGTTGCAACCCGATACTGTCAACAGGATTTAACCTGTTGGAAGCCGCCTGCCATTTATCGGCAGCTCCTCTCAGTTCAATGAATGATCTGCCTGAAGACGGATCTGTTGAAGAGCCAGGATTGGAAGCAGGGTTTGTTTCTGTCTTGCTGCAGGAAACAAGGAATGCGATGACCGTTGAGGCCAGCATGATTTTTTTGAAAGTCCTTTTCATGTTAAAAATATTTTTTTGCCTCCTCCACTTGAACGGGCTTTCGGAGGGCTTGTAACTCCCTTTGTTCAGGGTTGTAAAGTTTGGGGAATGTAAATGCGGGGGCAAGGTTGGATTGACGATTTTTTGTTTCGTTGTTTAACGATTTTTCGTTTCGTTTTTTGAAACTATTGAGCCGCTGAATACAAATGAGTATAAGAGAGAAGAAGAAATTTAACTGGCAAGAACCAGGTAAAAGAATGAAGCAAGGATTATTGAAAAAAGTATATTGATAGTAAGGCCAACTTTTAGCATGTCCTTCTGCGGCACCAGCCCGGAAGAAAATACCATGGCGTTCGGAGGTGTTCCTGCAGGAAGCATAAATCCGTAAGAAGCAGCAATGGTGGCAGGCAGCACCAGTATTACAGGTTGAATGTGTAGTTCTGTAGCCAGGGCAAAAAGAAGGGGGAGGGTCATGGCAGCACTGGCCGTGTTGCTCATAAACTCTGTAAATATGATGCTGAAAATGATGATGAGCCAAAGGAAAATGAAAAAGGGAACCGTATTTATCATTCTTGAAATACTATTAACAAGTATTACACCCAGGTCACTTTGATCAATCAGTTTTCCCAATGTAAGTCCGCCGCCAAAAAGAAGCAGTATTTCCCACCTGATACTATGGATAATCTCCTGCAGTGTAAGTATCCTGAAAGAGAAGATCATTAGGATCGCAATTCCGGATACCAGGGCATTGAAACCATTATCCATGTGCAGCAGCGGAGCCAACACACCCTCCATCATCCACAATACCACAGTGAACAGGAAGATGGCAATCAGTATTTTTGCCGGGCCACTGAAACTGGTTGGTGATTTCAAAACTGCAATGCTTATTTTCCTGTCGGGTTTAAAGTATAAAGTCAGCACAATCACCATCGCCGGAAATGTTACCAGGAAAACCGGGATGCTGTATTTCATCCACCCAAGAAATGAAATTCCCAACAAGGATGCTCCAATGGCATTGGGTGGTGTTGATACCATCGTTATCACGCCACCGATATTTGCAGCATAGGCAATGCCCAGCATCAGGAACCTGGATTCTGCAGAAAAATTGATCCTGTTTGAAAGCGACAGCATGCCTAAACCCAACGGAAGCATCATGGCTGTTGATGAAGTGTTTCCAATCCAGCAGGCCGTTAAGGAAGTAGCCAGCATCAGTAAAACAGAAGACCAGTAAAAATTCCCTTTAGCCAGCCCCGTTATTTTTCGGGCAAGCATTTTGTCGAGTGCATACCGGGATAGGGCCCCGGCGAGTACAAAGCCCCCCATGAATAAAAAAATGATTGGATTTGTGAACTCAAGAAACCCTTTTACCGGCGAGGTAAGCCCCATCAGGATAGCTGCCACCGGTATCAGGAAGCCTGTTGCTGCAAGCGGGATGGCTTCCGTGATCCACAATATGGCTACGAATACCAGTAAGGCAAATACCTGCCGGGCCTTTATATCTCCGAAAAGAGGAATTACCAGCAATGCAGCAAACACTGATAAAGCAATCAAAAATGTAATGAGGTTTACTTTTTTCTTCACCATTGTAATTTAGGTAAATAAAGCCCAATCAGTATGAGAGCAATTTTAATCGATCCTTTTCATAATACCTTTAACCTGAACTTTGTTTGCCGGGCTGAGGCAACTCTTGTATTATATCAGCCGTCATCATTTTATCCGGTGCGTAAGGGAATCAACCAACTCACCGGTATAACCAACCAGTTGCTAAGTGGAAACGGTCAGCCGGTAAATCGTGGTTTATCCAGACCTGTATTTTAACTGTATTTGTGTGTTCTTCAGCAGATGGAATGAAGAGGAACCAATAAATTTTCTGAATTGATTAAGATCCTGTTGAGCTGAAGGAACAGCACATTGATATAAACAAACAATTTCAAAACAACTCAAACATACAGCCATGTATAAACTATTTTCTTTATCAGCCTTGCTATTGCTTATTTATAGTAATAGCTTCTCTCAATTCAGTTATCCGCCCACTAAAACGGTTGACAGCGCAGATACCTGGCACAATATTACCATCAGGGATCCCTATCGCTGGCTGGAGGATCTGAAAAGCGAGGAAACACAAAACTGGTTCAAAGCACAGCATGATTATACAGAAAGTATGCTTGATAAATCAAGTATGGCAGATCAGCTATACAGGGATTTCCTGGCCATGGATTCCGTTCAGCCTGATAAAGTAGCTAAAGTAAGGCAGGTGGGGAATACGTTGTTTTATTTTAATATAAGGCTTGGCGATGCCAAACCCAAATTGTATAAGCGGAATGGAGAAAAGGGAAATGAAGAGCTGGTAGCCGATAATATGATGTGGGGCGCTGATTACAATCTTTCCGATTATGAAATTGATCCTTACCAGAAATACATAGCGATCACCGCCGGGGAAGGCGGCAAGGAAATAACATCGGTAACGAAGTTTTACAATATAGCAGAAGGAAGATTTGTTTCTGATAGTATCCCCGGAAGATACGCCGGCTTTGCCCCCGGAGAAGGGAATGTATATTATATGCAGCAGCCGGGCTGGGATGTGCATGTTATCGTGGAAGATAAAGACAGAGTATTTAAACAGCACAAGATTGGAACCGATACCCTGACAGACAAAGCAATCTTATCATACCAGTTAAACCCCGGTCTATATACGCTGGATAATACAAAGGAAATATCGCCTTCGTGGCTGGGGCCAGGCTGTAATTACGAAGTGGTTTATTCGTACAGCGTTTCGCCTTTTTTTGAAGTGTATTACAGGAAATTAAACAGCGCTTCATCATGGAAAAAAATAATCAGCGAAGCAGACCAGGTTACTACTTTAAATGGCTGGCATAACAAACTGTTTTTTGTAAGTAAAAAAAATGCGCCCAATGGTAAGTTGATGATGATGTATATGGATGATCCCGACATCAGCAAAGCAACGCTCATTGCCGCAGAAAAAAATATGCCGCTTGAAGCAGGAAATGGACTCGTGCAATCAAAAAATTTCCTGGTAGTACCGTATATGAAGAATGGCGTACAATTGTTTCATTATACAGTTGACATGCGCAATAACAGGTTTTCAAAAATTCCTTTCCCTGAAACCACCAACCTGATGTACCTGACGCCATTTAATAAAAACAATGATGATGTGCATATTGTACGCAGTGGTTGGACAACACCGCTCACTTACACCTACAGCAACTTTGATAAGCCATTCGCTACTGAAAAAACATTTTCATTCCGCAAGAGCGCAACTTATCCCTTCACCAATGAAATAAAAGTGGAAGAGGTAGAAATACCCGGCCATGATGGAGTGATGATACCCGTATCTGTTATTTACAATAAGAATATCAAACTGAATGGAAACAATCCGGCCTATGTTTACAGCTATGGCGCTTACGGTATCAGTTCGGGCGCCGGTTTTAATCCATCTTATCTTTTAATGGCTCACAAAGGCATTGTGATCGCTGTGCCGCATGTTCGGGGTGGAGGTGAAAAAGGAGAAAGCTGGCACCTGGCCGGTTATAAACAAAGCAAGCCCAACACCTGGAAAGATCTGAATAGTACTGCGGAATACCTGGTGAGTCGGGGATTTACATCGGCTCAACAACTTGCCTGTGAAGGAGGTAGCGCCGGTGGAATACTTATTGGCAGGGCTGTTACAGAAAGACCCGATCTTTGGGCCTGTGCCGTTCCGCAGGTTGGATGCCTTACGATGGTTAGACAGGAATTTTCACCCAACGGAGCGATAAATACTCCTGAATTCGGTACGGTAAAAAATGTGAATGAGTTCTTTGCACTCATGGAAATGGATGCGTTGCTGCATGTAACAAACGGTACGAAATACCCGGCCATGCTGATCACCACCGGGTGGAATGATCCCAGGGTTATCAGCTGGCAGCCCGCAAAGTTTGCTGCTGCCGTACAAAAGGCATCCACATCAGGTAAACCCGTGTTACTGCAGGTTGATTATAATGCAGGGCATGGCGACAGCAAGGATAAGTTTGCAGGTTACAGAAAGGAAGCAAGAAAATGGGCATTCATTTTAGAACAAACAGGATATAAAATACCTAACAGGTGAACGCATGAAACCAGTTGAGGCAATAATGGCCACGGTGATTTTTTTGCAGGTTGGAATTTTCCAACCTGTTGCGTTTTCCCAAACAAAAGAAATCGACAGTCTCAAAATCGTCCTTTCAACTGTAAAGGATGATGCAGCCAGAATCAAGATACTCAATAAACTCAGCTATGAACTGTATGTAAATAATTTCAACGAATTATCACTTCAATATGCCCGGCAGCAACTCGAACTGGCAAAAAAGAATGGGTACCTTGAAGAAGAAGCTTATGCACTGAAAAACTTCGGTCATAATTACAGGGATGCCAATAAGCTTGAAGAAGCAACCCGGTATTATACCATGGTGGGAGACATAGGCAGGAAATTAAATAATAAAAAACTGCTAGGCCTGTCGTACTCCAGCATTGGTGGCGTTAAATCTTATGCAGCAAATTTTATCGAAGCAGCCCGGTATTG
>JAFDXA010000350.1 GCA_018268185.1 Bacteroidota bacterium | reverse complement strand
TGCAACATTCGTTATTATTGAACGTCAGCAATGGATTTCTCGTCTTTATGCTTTGAAAAAGCCGGTATCCATCAAGCGCAAGCAATCAGCGACATGATCAATTTAACGTATCGCGGGACTATAGGCTGG
Organism: Bacteroidota bacterium; assembly: GCA_018268185.1. GTDB lineage: Bacteria > Bacteroidota > Bacteroidia > Chitinophagales > Chitinophagaceae > Ferruginibacter. The sequence goes on along the minus strand of JAFDXA010000350.1, from coordinate 2,651 downwards.
ACAACGGAAGCCGCGATTATTCAAGGTGATCGAACCAACCGGCAGGAAATCGAAGCCGCCATGATGAATCCAGGCGGGTATTTTTTTGTCGTTAACCGGCGCTTCGCGCCCGCCGCATGCATTTACATTGCAGCGGAAAAGGATCGGGCATACATCGGTTTCTTCTCAGTTCATCCCACTTTGCAAGGACAAGGATTCGGAAGCTATATGCTCGAACAAGCCGAAAAATTCGCGCGTGACTCCTTGCATGCACATACATTTGTTTTATTTGTAATATCGCAACGTCCGGAATTGATCGCTTTTTATCAGCGCAGAGGGTATCGCGGCACGGGACGGGTAGAGGTTTTTCCGTCATATCTCGGCGTGCCGAAAATTACCGGATTGACAATTGAATATTTTGAGAAAAGTGCTTTGCTTTGTTGAGCTTAATCTCGCGATTATTGAAAAATTGTCAATGAATTTATTTTCTCATCACACGCTTTTCTGCCGCCTCGATTTGGTTTTTTTGTAGGATAATTCTTAATTTAAGTTATAATAACATTACTGTTAGTAATTGTTTTAATTCACATTTTTTTCACAGAAAATACGATTTTTCTTGACGTTTTTTTTACAATTACCATGTTATCGTGAGTGCTCCTGCAGTGAATAAGTAAACAAACTTCTATATTAACGAGGGAATTATGCTGATAAAAATATTTTTGGCTATCGCAATGAGTTTAAGCGTTTCATGCTTCGCTCAATCCGGGTCGGATAATTCAAAATCTTCTACCGATTCGAAACAACAAACCCAGACATCACAATCGAGTTCACCGACTAAAAAAGAAAATTCTCAAACGACCGAGGATTCTGAAAAGGATAAAAAACCGTCGATGGTGGACTATTGCAGAAAACATACATGCTAATCAAATAACAACGATTTGACAATCGGAGATACCCTATGAACAAAAAAGTATTGAGGAATCTGGTTTCAGCAATATTGACATGCTATGCAACCGTAGCCGTTTCTGCTCCGCACTGGACGCATGAAGAACAAGCCACCTGGGGTGCGATTCAGGATACGTCGCAAACGGTTGTGCCGCTGAATTATCCGTTTGCGGAATGCAGTATTGGCGCTCATCAATCACCGATCGACTTTGCTGAGGCAAAAATTGATAACAAACGGAAATTGAATAATCTGGAAGTTTGGTATGACACCGATAAACCGGTGTTTTTTAATACCGGCCACGCGGTTCAGGTCAATACTTCAGCCAATTATAAGGGTGAGCTAAAAATTGGAGAAGAATCGTTTCCGCTGGTTCAGTTCCATTTCCATGAACCCAGCGAGCACGCAGTCGGCGGAACGAAGTTTCCAGCCGAATTGCATTTTGTCCATGTAGGACAGGATGGAAGACTCATTGTGCTGGGTGTTGCGATCAAAGTCGGAGAAGAAAATGCAACATTTCAGACTATCTTAAATAACATGCCAACCACAGGAGGTGATCAAAACAGCAATTCCAGCGGCATCCAGATCGATCCGACAACATTACTGCCGCCGCTTGGCCATAACTCATTTGATTATGTTGCGTTAGCCGGTTCGTTAACAACGCCGCCGTGCAGCGAGGGTGTGCAATGGTATCTTTTACTCGACTCCATAACGATATCAGCAGCGCAACTGGATCAACTGAAGGGATTCTACGCAGGAAACGCTCGAGCGCCGCAGAATGTCAACGGACGAGTTGTTTCTTCAACTAAATAACCAACCCAAAATAAATCCACGCGTTAGCTGAATAGCATTCAAGCTAATGCGTGGTTCTTCCAAATTGTTGTATTTCGCTTACTTAATCGGTAACGATCGTTATCAACAATCAAATGCAGCTATCAACACAAACAAAGTTTCATCGCGATTGCGATTGACGACGTGCACATCGCCGGATTCTCCGGCAAATTCATGAACTGTTGTGATGCTATCGACCAAGCGATTGCATCACTGCAACGAGGAGGTTGCTCATTCGGTGATCGGAAAACTCCTCAATTAGCCGAAGAAGGTCATACGACGATTGCAAAATTGCTGGGGAAGTCCAAGTACCCGCTGGCTCAGAAAATCATGCAGTTGCCGCCGCAGCGGCGTATTGAATTTATTAAGAGACTTGAGGCTTTGGGGCGTTTGATCGTTTAGCAGGCCCTGATTAATTCGGCGAGTGAGACCAAACCCGCTATGAAGCACAGCAGGATATTTTGCAGTATATCGCTGTGCTTTATATCAACCAAAGACTGCTTCATATCTGGATTACAAAAGCCCCAACCAATATGAAGTGGAAGCAGCAAAATCGATAAAATCAGCTTAACTGGGTTGCCCGGTTTTACTTGACCGAGTTATACAGCATCTAACTCAAGCAGATTGTGGTTTAACTCTAAGCATCTCACTAACGTACCTTTCACGGCGAATTCAATTTTCATTGCAAATTTCCCACATGGTGGCTACATGAACCCTAGAAACAAAAAAGCACTTAGGATTTTATTCTCTAAGCGCTTGTTTTATTGGGTTGCGGGGGGCAGGATTTGAATCTACGACCTTCGGGTTATGAGCCCGAACATTTATGTATTTATTGGTGTTGATCAATATTTATATAAACAATAATAATCAATATTTATCAATAGTATAAATCATAAAT
>JAFDXA010000034.1 GCA_018268185.1 Bacteroidota bacterium | reverse complement strand
TTTTATCATCAGGCTTAATAAGGGCAGCGACGGCAATACCATCCTGGATGAATGTGACCAGGAAACGCCCGCTGGTTCCTTTATTCCATTTACGATAAAAGACACTGTGAATGCAGATTTCACTTATAATATTACATACGGTTGCCAACGGAACGTTGTTCAGTATTTTCACAATGGCGCCAATGCTGTGAACAGCTGGCTGTGGAATTTCGATGGAACAGAAACAAGTACTGAGCAGAACCCGATGCACCAATACCAGACCTTTAACCCAAAGAACACAACACTGATAGTATCAAATGGAGTGTGTTCCGATACATCTAAAATGAAACTCTTCTTCGACAATTATCTATATGTCGATTTCGAGGTCACTTCATTGGTTTGTCCGAATGACAAGGCTGTTATAAAGAATGCTACCGTGGGTAACATAGTTTCCTGGAGCTGGGATTTTGGAAATGGCAGTACGGGTAATGTAAAGGATCCTTTACCGCAATCATATCAGGTAAGGCCCGACAGTTATTATGCCAACGTAAAACTTCTAGTGGTAAATAGTTATGGTTGCAAAGACAGCACTTACCGGTATGTGCAGGTGATCAACAATTGCTACATAACTGTACCGACTGCATTTACACCCAATGGAGACGGACTGAATGATTACCTCTATCCGTTGAATGCATATAAAGCAAAGAATTTAAGTTTCAGTGTTTACAATCGTTTTGGGCAACGCATATTTTATACCACAGACTGGACCAACAAATGGGACGGTACATTTAAAGGACAAGGTGTTGACCCCGGAACCTATGTGTGGATACTCCGTTATTTCAATCCGGATACAAACAGGAATATAGAGCAAAAGGGAAGTACGGTGTTGATACGATGATGTGGAGATCACTGTTGTCCGGTTAAAATAATCAGGTTCCGTTTGAATGATTACTGAGCTTCTATTTCAAGTAAGAGCCTTCAGGGAGGGCTTGCTTGTATTCCACATTTTTTCTTGATAAAAAAAGTGGAGCAAAAAATCAAGGCTGCATAAAAAAGGCTAAAAATTGTATTTACAGGCTAATTGAAAACAAGTTCCATCTTGTGAATAAAACCGGGCAGTGGTGCAACTTACCAGCTAATAATAAATCCAAACAAAGCAACAGCTGTTTTCCTTTTTAACGCCTTTCAATCCAATTTTCTTAACGCCTTTTTTATGAGGCCGAAGAGAGAAGAAATTTCCCCGGACAACAGTGATCATCACATCTCCAAATTCTCAAATTCCCTATGTTTGCACAAAATCACCGTCATGCCACACAAGCCTGTTTATTATGGAGAATACCTGGAACTGGATAAAATAATCAACGCTCAACATCCGGTTAGTTTTTCGGAAGGCCATGAACCCGCTCATGACGAAATGCTGTTTATTGTTATTCACCAGGCTTACGAACTCTGGTTCAAGCAGGTTTTATTTGAAGTGAACTCGGTGATCGATATCATGAGTAAACCTTCGCTCAATGATAATTCTCCCGAGCTCCAGACCATTGTTCACCGATTGAACAGGGTTGTTACCATATTAAAGGTTCTTGTTCAACAGGTAGACATACTGGAAACAATGACTCCCATGGATTTCCTGGATTTCCGCGACATGCTGCGCCCCGCCTCCGGCTTCCAGAGCTGGCAGTTCAAAATACTGGAAGCAAAACTGGGCCTCAAATTTGAACATCGCTATGGACAGGAACATTATATTTCGCAGTTGAAGAAAGAGGATATCGACATCATTAAAAAAGCTGAAACAGGGAACTCTGTAATTGAACTTGTAAACAAATGGCTGGAAAGAATGCCATTCTTTGAAGAAAGCACTTATTGGAAAAATTACCAGCACCCGCCGGTTAATGCTATTCATCCTTTCTGGGCAGATTATGAATCGGAATATGGCTCCAGCCTTTCAGAAGCGGAAAAAAACAACATCGCTGGTTTTAAAAAGATATTCTTTGATTCAGAAAATAACAGTGAACGTTCTTTATCCCCGGCTGCCTGCCGTTCGGCTCTTTTCATCATGCTGTACAGGGGTTACCCGATGCTTGAATTGCCATTCCAGTTGCTTGACATCCTGCTGGAGATCGACAACCAGCTCGGCAACTGGCGTTACAGGCATATCAATATGGTGAGAAGAATGATCGGTACCCGAATCGGAACAGGTGGAAGTTCAGGCGCTGATTATTTACGTGGGGCTATGGACAAGCATTATATCTTCAAAGAGATATCACAACTGAACAGCTTCCTGATCGACCGGAGAAAATTACCTGCTTTGCCCAAAGAACTTGTTGAACAACTGGGCTATAAAATGTAATACGCTGAGGCTCCTGTTACAAAAGTGTTTTCAGTTTTTCAATCACTGCATCCACTTCTTCTTTTGTATTGTGTTTACAGAAACTGAAACGAACAGTTACCTGGTTGGGGTTGTTATTAATGGCCCTGATTACATGACTACCCTGCTCCGCCCCCGAAGTACAGGCACTTCCGCCACTGGCGCAAATGTTATTGATATCGAGATTGAAAAGAATCATCTCTGATTTTTCCGTTTTTGGAAAACTTGCACTCAATACGGTATATAAACTTCTTCCTAATACATCACCGTTGAACCCAACGCCCCTGATATGCTTCTTTAGTTCATCATGCATGTAATACTTCAGTGTTCCGATATGAGCACTGTCGGCCTCATAATTTGCTGTGGCGAGCTCAAGCGCTTTGGCAAAGCCAACGATGCCATAAACATTTTCAGTACCGGCACGCATGTTGCGTTCCTGCGCTCCCC
>JAFDXA010000349.1 GCA_018268185.1 Bacteroidota bacterium | reverse complement strand
ATCACCGCCGATAAAATAATTCTCTTCATGTTGCTTTGTTTAATCTTTCAGTAAATATGGTGTTATGGTTTTTATCCAGATAGCATACCCTTTTGCATTCATGTGCAGTTTGTCTTCAAGAAAAATATCTGTTCTTATCTTTCCATCGCTGCTCATCATTTCGCTGAACACATCTGCAAAGGCTGTATGAGGTTTTGTTTTTAAAAAATCTTTGATCATTTTATTTGCGAGCATCATGGCTGGCAGCAGTTTTTCACGGCTCGGACTTGGTTTAATTGAAACATACACAATTGGTATGTCGGACATCCTGTTTCTGATCAGTTCAAATAATTCACTGAATCTTTTAACTACCGTTTCTGCAGTAACAGTATCAGATGCGGCCAGGTCGTTGTCTCCACAGTAGATAATGATCTGTTTTGGTTTATAGGCAAAAATCATTTCATCTGCATAGTGAATAATATCGGGCAATGAAGAACCTCCCAGTCCGCGATTTATTATTGCATACCCCGGAAAATCATCCTGCATATTTTTCCAGAGCCGGAAAGATGAACTGCCGATGAAAAGAATAGCATCACGGGGTGGCGCTGAAATACTATCCTGTTTCCGGTAAGCCTGCACTTCATCAAAGAAAGGCCATTGCTGTGCCTTTGCAACAGGCATCACCAGAAAAGCAAAAAACAGTATTATAAAAATCCTCTTCATGAGCTATTTATCTGTTCTGAATGGTGCCGCAGGAAATCCTTCTTTGTTATAAAGGTTTGCATCGATCGGCGCTTCCGCCCATGCATAACGAACATACAGCGGTATTTTAATGTTGGCTGCTGAAACCATTACTTCGTTTCCTTTTATAATTGCCTCGGCAGGAACAAATTTTTTATCTGCACCGGCAACAGCAAATCCCATAAGCTTATCACCTTTCATTTTCAATCCTGATCCGGTATTTGTATAGCTGATCTTAATTGTATTTCCTGTTACGGTTGCCGTTGAAAACATCGGGCCGGTATAGACTTCTTTAGTGATTCCATAAACAATATGGAAAGCATTTGCCGCCAGCCTGTCGCCAACTTCTTTTTTGCGTTGCGGATGAATATCTTTCTGATCACCCACATCAATAGTAACCGCCATGCCTGTTTTTGGCAGTTTAAGTGCATAAGTCTGCGCTTCTCTCAATCCGGCCCATTCGCTAACTTCCGGTTCTGTTATATTGGGATTGAAAGATGATAGCTGTACAAATAGAAACGGCATTTCTTTTTGGGAGAACCGTTGGCGCCAGTTGCTGATAAGTGCCGGAAACAACTTTCTGTATTCTACATAAGCATAAGTATTCGATTCTCCCTGGTACCATATTACACCTTTAAAAGCCATGTGTAACAATGGTGCGATCATGGCATTGAACAGAACCGAAGGTTGATTCTGCAAGGATGCATAATTTACGCCTGCTGCTATGTCTTCTACCGGGGCCAGCACTTTGAACATGGCATCGCCGGCCAATGAAATGCTTTTCCCTTCTGCTTCCAGGTAAAATCCTTTGACATCATTGTTCATACCGCCGCCACCGCCGGTATCTTCAACCCAAATAGTAAGTACGTTTCTCCCGGCTTTCAAAACAGAAGCCGGAATCTTATAGGTTCGTGGTTCATTCCAAACCCTCCAGGTACCTATGAACTTTCCATTGATGAAAGAACTGTCTGCATCATCTATATATGGAAGATGTAATACCGCTTCTTTTGATTCCATCCCTTCCGGAACATTAAAATATACCCGGTATGCGCCGATGCCATCAAGTGTGTTGTGTCCGTTTTCTTCCCAAATACCCGGCAGTTTTGTTTTCTCCCAACCATTGTCATTATAATCAACGGTTGTCATTTGGTGAAAAGATGCTGATGATAAAGATTTTCTTTCCTGGTAGAGGATTTCATTTTTCTTCTTTATTTCTTCAAGCCTTAAAAAGTCAATTTTTTTTATAGAAGTATCATACACCGCTTTATAATTGGGAAATCCATTCAGTGTATTTACATCAACCCAGGCCTGTGCCTGCGTACCTCCCCAACTTGAAACAACCAACCCTACCGGCACTTTTAGTCTTTCTCTCAGTTTCTTTGCGAAGAAGTAGCCCACTGCTGAACACTTTTCAATTGTTTCCCTGTTTATGGATGACCATTTTACTTTTATAGCAGCATCCGGCCTTTCCCTGTTATCAAAAGTGTTGTTGATGGTTATGTAACGAATGTTATCATCATTTGCATTGGCGATCTCATCCGGATAGGTTTGCTTAAATCCATCCATGGCAAATTCCATATTGCTCTGGCCGCTGCATAACCACAATTCTCCAATAAGAATATTTTCCAGTGTTATGCTTTCCCTTCCCGAACTGATGATCATATTACCGGCAGCGCCCGCTTTTGCAGGATCAAGTTTGATCAGCCACTCGCCGCTTCTGCCAGATATTGTTTTATACATTTTGTTTCTGAAGCTAACGGTTACCTCTTTTCCTGCATCAGCCCATCCCCAGATATTATTAACCTGGTTTCTTTGCAGCACCATGTTATCATCTATTACGGCCGGAAGTTTGAGCATGGCAAAACTGTTCCCTGCAAGAGAGATGGCAACAAAAAACAAAGTGCTCTTAAAGGCATTAGTCCACTTTACTGACTTTCGTTCTTTCTGACACGCCATTTTCATTGATCGCTTCTATTGAAAAATAATATGTTTTATTCCTGTCCATCGCCTTAAACCAATATTCGTTGAAATCATATACCATGATGCAACTGTAGAGCTTATCAGGCGCCGTTCCGTAATAAAGGTTGTAGGCAAATGCATTATCGACCGGGTTCCATTTGATGTATGCGCTCCGTTTGTCTTTTTCAGTTCTTAACACGATCAGGTTCTTTACAGCATCTGGTTTTGTTCCATTGCCATTGCCAAAAACCCGCAGGCCACTGATGGCGAATTTACCGGTAGGCATGTGTATGTTTTCCAGTTTGATGAACCGAGCCTGTACGGGCTTTTCTAATTCCACATATTCGTGCGGAACATCTGTTTTATTATTGCTCTTGTCAACCAATACCTGCCATTTTTTTCCATCGACAGAATAATACAGTTTGTATTGGTGATACACACCCAAAGATTTGCCCAGGAATTCAACATCCTGGTCGGCATAGTTGATCTGAATGGCATTTACGGTTGAAACATTACCAAGATCTGATTGTATCCATTCACCTTTAACTGCTGTTTTAGCACTCCAGTATGTTTTAATGCTTTCGTCAACAGCATTATTGGCAAAAAAGCTGGATAATGTAGATGAAACGGTAACCGGCTTTTTATAATTGAGCAGCATCCATCCGGGGCCGCCTTCATCATGTTTGTTTACGGAAGGAAGATAACGAGGATAATCGCCGAAAGCGGTATTGCACCACATCACATCATCTTTATCAAACCCTGCAGGCCAGATGCCCATTCTTCTTTCCCAGGTATTTTTCACGCAAACAATGCTTGTTGAAACATGCCAGTAATTGTTGTTGAAATCCTGGAATGTTGCGCCATGACCTGCTCCTCTTGAAAATCCACCGGGTTTAAAGCTGAGCGGGTCTGATTGTGGTTTTACTTCTCTTCCTTCAAACAACGGTCCATCAGAAACAACTACGCCATCGGCATAACCACTCATTTCTGTTCCCGGTGCTCCATATTGAAAATAATATTTGCCATTGTGCTTTGTCATCCAGGCCCCTTCAATGAATGGATCAAGAAAAGTATTGTCCATGTTCTCACCAAAACGTTGCCAGCCGTAGCGCCATTCCTGCAACATATACATGGGTATACGGGAGCCTATCGGCCTGAATGTTTTCCTGTCGAGCTCTACACCGTAAACCGGGTAATTGTTACTGCTTCCGTTATACATATAAAGCCTTCCGTCATCATCAGTAAAAAAAGCAGGATCCCAACCTCCGAATTCAAATGAATCAACCAACGGCTTCCATTCATTTCCTTTTGGGTTCGTACTCATCCAGATTGTAAAGTTTTTTGAATAGGTGCTGCCGAATACGATCATAGTATCACCAATAACTCCCACGGCAGGTGCACAAAGTTCATCGAGTACTTTGTTCCAGGGCCTTAAAAATTTTCTTGAGTTGAAATGCCAGTTCAGCATATCGCTGCTGTACCAGTAACCCCATTGATTGGTACTGAATAAATAATAGTCTCCCTTATAAGTAACAATTACCGGATCGGCTGTAGCCCTGTGCTTGCCCCATTCTGCAAAGCTGGGAAAAGGGGTATAACCATAATCCACGTTGATAGGATTGCAATATGTTTTCTGTTGTGCATTTGTGCCGAAAGCCATGCACAAAACAAGGCAACCTGCCATGAATACTTTTTTTATCATATCGTGTTACTTCGGTTTATTATCGAACTCTGTTGTTTCTCATTTTATCTGTTTCCAGCTGCAGCCTGTCCATCCCTGCTTTTACATCAGGATCTTTGCCCAGCAGTTTCCACAAAAAACCGTTGCGGTGATTTTCTATCATCACAGCCATAGGTGCCTGGTTAAGTCCCATATAAATTTCTGAGCACCAGTTGTTGGTTATATCAAACGCATCTTTAAAGCCATATTCGCCCCATAAAAAACTTCCATAATTAAAATAATAGTTTTTCAAAGCCGCCATTGCTTCTTCGGGCAGGTAAGGAAAAGAGCTGATGGCTCCTGTAGGTGCGATTTTTCCATGGTCCTGCCTTTCATTGGGTTCATCTGCCGAATAATCAAAGGGGCCATCGCAGGCTGTTAATCCCCAGCAATCTTTTCCATAACCCCGGTACTTCTTTGGATTCTGCACACAATAATTGTAATTGATCTTTGCAATGCGCTGGTTGTTCCTGAAATAATTCGTGTAGATATCTGTGATCAGGTGTGGGTCGTAGCCCATGTATGAATAATGAGTGAAGAAAATGGGGCCCCCATTTGAAACACCAACATCCAGTTTAACCCCTCCATAAGTATTTCCATTTGTATACATAGAGCCGTCTTTGGTTTGCCCCCAGGCAGATCGATAGTTCTGGCCTGTAGCATCCTGGTTCGCCCAGCCGCTGTAATACATGGAGGCAGGAACGCCATGTGTAGGTGATGCAATAGCCAGCAGGTAGGTTACCATGGTTTCATTCCATCCGATAAGTGTATGATTGATTACCCAGGCTTTGTCGGGCGACCAGTGCCAGTAAAGAAACTTACTATCCGGCGTTTGTTTGAACCAATCCCATTCGATCCTTTTCCAGATGGTTGTTATTTTTTCCCTGATAAGTTTTTCCTGTGCATCGTTACCAGTAAAATACTGACGGGCTGCCAGCAAACCCTGCATCAAAAAGGAAGTTTCAACCAGATCGGCGCCATTGTCATTCTCTCCAAAAAAAGGCTCCACTTTACCGTTAGTTGCATTTATAAAATGCGGGAATGCACCGTGAAATGTCTGTGCTTTCTCCAGGAAATTCACGATGGTTATAAATCGGTTTACAGCATCCAGCCTTGTAATAAATTTTTTTTCTGTTCCCACAAGCAGGGCCATGATACCAAAACCGGAAGCGCCGGTGGCGATCATATTCTGCCTGCCGGAGATATTTTCCTTTGCGAGCCCGCTTTTGTTTTCTGCTCCGTCCCAATAATACCTGAATGATGCTTCCTGAACCATCGTCATCAATTCATCGTCGGTTAACTGGCGTGTAGAAGCTTCTGTTACAGGAGAAAAATCCGACTCCTCATAGTTGCTGTTCAGGAAGTTTATTTTGTAATAATATTTTCTGTTTGTTTCCCCGGTGAAATCAGCATAACGATTTATGTATGGCTGTTGAATTCCAACAGGTATAAAATTTGTTCCATCAACAGACCGGTATATTTTAATGAGTTTAATATTCCTGTCTGAAGGAATTGACCAACTGATATCAACATGCATGGCATAACCTGTGGCTTTAGCAATGGAAGGAATCGCTGTGATCTTTGCTGCTGTTTTTTCCGGAACAAACTCTATATCGTCGATATATATTGTTTGCTTTTTGCTGTTCCGGTCATGCTGTTGTGAAAACACAACTGCGATAATTCCTGCCGGGTTATTTACATCAAGCCCTTTGAAAGATGTTGCTGGAATAAGAACCTGCTTCCAGCTATTCGCTTCTGTAACCGGAACACGAACAGTTTCTGTGAGGCTGCTGTCTGTCTTCATCAGTTGAATCAAGGGGAGATCTTTGATGGTTGAATCTGCGGTAGCATTGTAAGCCCAGAAAGAAAGAAAGTTTGCTTTCTTGAAATGATCCATTCCTCTTTTTTGCTGATGGAATACCGAAGCATTCCAACGGCCTCCTTTTGCATTGATATAACTCAACTGTAAAGCATTGCCGGGGGTGTGCGCTGTTTTCTTATTGACTAACAGTCTGAAATTCCTGTTGAATATCATAGACAGTTCGTTGTCTGTAGCACTGAAAAAATAATCATCCGGCATGGCGCTGTTGGAAAAGAAACTGTAATTATAGTCATACTCCTGTGCCTTACAGCAGCAGGCAGCAGAGAACAAACAAAACAATAGTACTTTCTTCAAACCCATCATAGAAGTAAATTAATTTTTGATCCACGGACTACTAAAGCCGAATCTCTTCAGCCCGGTTTGTATTTCAGGGCAACTCATGAAAAGTTTCCACAGCAACCCGGTTCTGTAATTCTCGATCATGGCAACGATAGGGCCCTGGTCGATGGCCAGGTAACTTTTAGCATACCAGTTTTGCGATTCATTGAAGGCATCTACAAAGCCATATTCACCCCAGATCTTATCTCCAAGATCATAATAAAAATGCCTGAGGGCTTTCATGGAATATTCAGGTGTATATGGAAATGCACTAAGCGCCGCTGTTGGCGTTATAGTTCCTTCATCATTGGTTGGAGAAAATGCGTTGTATCCATTATAAGTATCTGAAGCCGTAAGCCCCCAGCAGTTTTCTCCATAGCCCTTGAATTTTTTAGGATTGTCTACACAATAATCGTGGTTGATGAGTGTATGGTTTTTATTCTGCTCCCAGTAATCGGCATATTGATCTTTTAAACCACGGGGATCCAGCCCAAGAAATGAATATTGTGAGAAGAAGAGCGGTCCCCCATAATCAAATCCTAACGGAAGGGTATGGCCGTAAAACTGTTTCCCGTTTTTAAAGAAATTGCTTTGTGCCCAGCCCCTGTGGTAAACAGCCGGGCTAACCGGGTAATTTTCTGTATCACTGGAAGCGAGGATGTACATGATCAAACACTCATTGAATCCCCGAACCGGGAAATTCATAGCCCATCCGTTGTTCGGACTCCAATGCCAGTACAGCACTTCCTGACCCTGTGTGTACCAGTTCCATTCAATGCCATTCCACAACCAACTCAATTTTCCCCGGAATTCATTTTCGGCGGGATTATCGCGGTTGAAGTATTGCCGTGCACAAAGCAGCCCCTGGAATAAATAAGATGTTTCAACAAGATCACCGCCATCATCTTTCCTGCTGAAAGGAATTGTTTTACCGGTTTCTCCATTCAGCCAATGAGGATAAGCTCCATGGTATGAATCGGCTTTTACCAGGAAGTTGATCATCTTAACCAGAAACTTAGCTGCTGTATCACGTGATATCCATCCACGCTCTGTTGCAACAATTACAGACATAATGCCGAACCCGGTTCCACCAACAGCAATGGTTTCATGCCCATAACCGGCATCTGTATTGCTTCGTTCTCTCGCCATACCACTTACCGGGTGAGCAAAATCCCAGAAATATTTAAAGGTTTGCTTCTGTACGAGGTCTAGCAAGGCGCTGTCGGAAAGATTCTTTGGCCTTGGTACCGGCTTATTATTCTGTGCGGCACAGCCGGAGCTGATACACAGAGCCAGTAAAACCGGGGTAATTATTTTTCTTATCATGGCTATACAAATGATCCTTGTTTATAAATAAGGCGCTGCAAAACCGAGGTTCCTCATTCCATTTTTAATATCAGCGGCTCCGGTAAATAAATTCCATAGTAAGCCGGTGCGGTAATTTTCGATCATCACGATGATGGGTCCCTGGTCTATTGCCAGCGTTGAATTCGCAAACCATGGGTTCTTTAATGAAAAAGCATCTGCAAAACCATAATTGCCCCATATCTTATCCCCCAGTTTATAGTAGAAGAACTTCAGTGCGTCCATGGATTCGGCTGGCGTATAAGGGAAGGAGGAAAGTGCTGCAGTAGGGGCAATTACGCCTACATCATTTGTTGGTGAACTGGCCGTATAGCCGTTTTCAATATCACTCGCAGTTAATCCCCAGCATAAATTACTATAACCGAAATTTCCCGACGGATTTGCTATACAGTATTTGTAGTTGATAAGTGTGTGGTTCTTATTCTGTGTGAAATAGCTGGATGCATAAGCATCAGAAAGTCCGTTCGGGTTCACACCAAGAAAAGAATAATGTGCAAAGAAAAGCGGCCCGCCAAAGGCTACACCCAAGGGCAGTTGCAATCCATAATAAGTATTGTTGTTAACGATCGAACCGTTCTGCGCCCAGCCGTTTGAATATACAGATTGCGGTATGGGGTGTGTTGTTGAAGATGCCGCCATGATATATGTGATCAAACATTCATTCCAGCCCCTGATCGGCATATTGATTTCCCAGTTGTAGTTCGGGCTCCAGTGCCAGTACAAAACATTCTGGTTTCCCTGTCGGAACCAATCCCACTCAACATTATCATAGATTGTATTTATATCTGCCCGCAATGCTGTTTCTGCTGCATCGGCTCCGTTGAAATATTCACGGGCACATATAAGCCCTGCCATCAGGTAGGATGTTTCAACAAGATCAGCTCCATTGTCTTTTTCACTGAAAGGAATTACAACACCAGTTGTTCCATTAAGCCAGTGTGGAAAAGCACCATGAAATTTCTGAGCTGTGTTTTTTAAGAAGCCAACGATGGTCTGCATCCTTGCAAGCCCTTGTGCTCTCGTAATGAATGAACGGCTAATGGCAACGGGTATCGTCATGATTCCGAAACCAGAACCTCCGGATGTAACTGTTTCTCCCGATGTATTTCTTTCTCTTGCAAGCCCGCTTACCGGGTGACCAAAATCCCAGAAATATTTGAATGTTTGCTGCTGAACCAATGTAAGCAACGCGTCATCACTGATGAGAGGAAATTTATTGGTAGAATCTATTTGTGTTACAAATGAAAAATTCAGTGAAGTATTCAATGCCGTATTCTTCACCGAGCGAAGCCCGGTTCCTGCTGCAAAATTAAATTTTGCCAGGTATTTGAGTGATGCGGATGGCGTAACAACAAGTGTACTGTCGTTATTTTCATACGCGTAGTTTAAGGATACTGATGAAGCCCCGTTTTCAGTAAGAGAAACGGCGGATGCAACAGTTGACCTGTCTACTGCATTGTTAAATGAAAGCCGGATGGCAACAACAGGCCTGATGTTATAACTCACGGTTGAAGCAACAACCGTTGTATTGTCGAGCCTGATCTTTGTATTTACCAAAGGATTGGCCACGGGGGGAACCGTAGAACCTCCGTCATCTTTTTTGCCGCACTGAGCCAGACTTCCAATAATGGCAGTACTTAATAAATATGTATGTATGCGTTTCAGTTTCATTCAACAATTAAAATATTAATGTTGCTATGGAATGAGGGTGAGCTGTAAGCTGAACAGCACTGCCTTTTACCCATAGCATGTATGGTGTGCGGATATCGCCCTGGTTCATTACAATAACAGCAATCTTTCCATCCGGGTTTTTGAAGGCTGTTGTAAGCAACTGGCTCCTGCTGGCGCTGCTGATGATGCGCTTCGCTCCCGGAGTGATGAACTTTGAAAAATGCCCGATATAATAATAGGCATTGGTATAAATTATTTTACCTGATTTAGTATCTGCGTGAACCGGTGCAAAACAAAAATTTTCAACATGGTTGGGGCCGCCGGTTTCATCAAGCAAAACATTCCAGTCTGTAAATCCAACCATCCCGTTGTTAAAGTCGTTGATCATGGAAGAGCCATATCTTTCACCCAAAGCCCAGGCATTGTACCTGTTTGGATCAAAGCTCTCGGCACAGCCTTCTGTGAAAAGTATATTCTTATTCGGGAATGCTTCGTAAACCCTTCTCACATTGTCGAACATCTGCAGGCCTTTGCTCCAGTCTTCATACCAGTGAAATCCGATACCCCATGCGTATTTAGATGCTGCAGGGTCGTTGAAATATGTCTGGGCCCGTTGGTACATCAGGTCGCGGTTGTGATCCCACACAATGATCTTTTTATCTTTCAGTCCTTCCTTTTCCATGGTTGGACCGAGATGGTTCTTTAAGAAGTTGGTTTCTTCTTCAGCTGTGTACATACAGCTTTCCCAGCGTTGTTTTGCCATTGGTTCATTCTGAATGGAAATGCCCCATACATTCACGCCTTCTTTCTGGTAAGCTTTGATGAATTTGGTATAGTACATTGCCCAGGCTGCATAGTATTCTGGCTTGAGTTTTCCCCCGTGAAGCATGTCGTTGTTATCCTTCATCCAGGCCGGTGGGCTCCATGGACTTGCGAAAAGATTAAACTTTCCTCCTGCAGCAGCAACCACTTCTTTTATGAAAGGAATTTTGAATTTTTTATCGTGGCTGATATCGAAAGTTTTTAACTCCTTGTCGTTATCCTGAACATAAGTATAGATATCGCTGCTGAAATCACAACTGTTTATATTGGTGCGGCCAATTGTATAACCGATCCCTTTCTTCTTATCATAATATGCAGTAAGTACTTCCTTTCTTGAACTTTCCGGAAGTTTATAAAAAGTTTCTGCCGAAGCATCGGTAAGCGCTCCGCCGATACCCATATAGGTCTGGAATGTTTTGCCCGGATCAACGAATACTTCTATTTCACTTTCTAGCGGCTGGCCTTTGTGCGTGAAAGTAAGGGTGTCTGTAAGGGTGAGCCTGTAGTTTCCCGTGTCGGCCGTTGTATAAACGATTACTTTGCGGCCATTAAATGTTTGTGCTGTAGAATTCATTGTTGTTGCAAAAAGACTGACTCCTGCAATGATGATTATTTTTTTCATATCTATCCTTTCATTTTTACCATATATAAGTTGCCACTTCTCCTGCGGAGAGAGAAGTGAATACCCATTTGCCTTTGTATTTTATATTAAAGCCCTGTGCTGTTCCGCCGTTGTTTACGGCAATCAGTACTTTTTTTCCTGATGGCGTTTTGAATGCTACATTGGATATGTTGCCAGATGAATTACTGGCTATCCTGTATGATCCTGCCGGAACAAATTTGGATGCATGCGCTACGTTATAATAAGCTACATTTCTTGTAACACCTGATCCGTTTATTGTAAGTGCGCCTTTACATTCAGTACAACCTCCCGGTGTATGCGGACCGAAGGAAGGGTCATTGGCAAGGTTCCATTCGAGTGCATTTTTACTCCAGTTGCGCATTGAACCAATGATCACGTTTTTAACATGCCATTGAAGATCGCCACCGAAGTTTCCTGTAGCTGATGTCCACTGTTCTGTGAAGTACAGGTTTTTATCAGGATAAGCATCATGAACCGTTGAAAGGGCGCTGATATCTCCGCCATATAAATGGAATGCAGATCCATCTACGTAAGGATAAGCAGCAGCATCGCCCAGGATGGTTGTTGGATATCCCGGGTTATCACAATTATGATCCCATACAATGATCTTTGTTGTGATACCCGCTGCCTGGAACTCAGGTCCAAGGTAATTCTTAACAAACAGCGCCTGTTCTGATGCAGTCATCGCCATGCTGGGGTTGTTGTTTGGATTTTCCGGTTCGTTCTGGATGGTTATCGCATGGATGGGGATGCCATTTGTTTGCATGGCTTGTATGTATTTCACAAAGTATTTGGCATAAACACCATACCATGCAGTAAGCAAACTCCCGCCAACAGAACTGCCGTTGCTCTTCATCCAAACAGGAGCACTCCAGGGAGACCCCAGTATTTTAATATTGGGATTGATGAGTAGTATCTGCTTTAATACAGGCACCAGGTCGGTAAGATCCTGCGAAAGAGAAAAATTTGCAAGTGTTGGATCTGTTTGTCCAACCGGCATATCATCATAACTGAAAACAGAACTGCTAAGGTCGGAAGCCCCGATGCTAACCCTGAGATAACTGATGCCAATCGAATTGGATGCGCTTCCGAACAGCTCGTTAAGTAACGCTGCTTTTGAAGTTGCATCCATGTGGTTGATCAGGCTGGCGCTTCCTCCGGTTAATGTGTAACCAAATCCTTCCACCTGTTGGTACGCCTGTGAAGAATCCACATCTATGGTAGGAAAGCTATTGGTATTGGTGGTAAAAGAAAGCACTTGTGTTTGCTTCTGCAGCAAAACAGACTGGTCTGGCTTGGTAAGCCACATTTCCATATCATTGGTTCCAACGGGGTCTACCGGATTGGTTCCCCCGTCGTTTCCGGATTTCTTGCAGTTTCCGCAAAAGAACAGGGTAAATATTGCCCCCAGAATAATGGCAGTTTTATTCATAAGTATATTTTTCTTCTCTGTTTACGGCTAATATTATGCCGTTGATTATTATTTTGCT
>JAFDXA010000348.1 GCA_018268185.1 Bacteroidota bacterium | reverse complement strand
TTTGTTTGCAAACTTTTGTTTTGATTTCTTTCAGCTCGTGAAATTTATTTGTATAATTCGTACTTGAATTAAACTGTTTTCTGATGATTACCTGCTGTAATTAGGAGCTTCCCTGGTAATTTCAATATCATGGGCATGGCTTTCACGCATGCCGGCATTACTGATCTTTACAAAACTTGCTTTTTGTAATGCCTTGATATTTTCTGCGCCGCAATAACCCATACCGGCCCTTAATCCTCCGGTAAACTGGTGTACCACTTCTTTGAGGTAGCCTTTGAATGCCACACGGCCTTCAATGCCTTCGGGAACAAATTTTTTCACATCATCTTCCACATCCTGGAAATAACGATCACTGCTTCCCTGTGCCATGGCGCCCAATGAACCCATACCGCGGTATTGTTTGAATTTACGGCCTTCGTAAATGATGGTATCGCCCGGACTTTCTTCTGTACCTGCAAAAACATTTCCCATCATCACGCAGGTAGCGCCTGCGGCCAGCGCTTTAACCATGTCGCCGGTATAGCGGATACCGCCATCGCTTATAATGCCAACATTCTTGTTTTTAAGTGCGGTAGCTGCTTCCATTACAGCTGTTATCTGCGGAACACCTGTTCCGGCAACGATACGTGTTGTACAAATGGATCCTGGTCCGATGCCCACTTTAACTGCATCTGCACCGGCATCGGCCAGCGCTTTGGCGCCGGCACCTGTTCCAACGTTGCCTGCAATTACCTGGAGTTTCGGGAATGATTTTTTTACAAATTTCAAGGCATCTATTACACCCTTGGTATGGCCATGAGCACTATCGAGGCAAACAACATCAACACCAGCTTGGTACAATGCTTCTACTCTTTCAGGCGTATCTTTTGTGATACCAACACCAGCCCCCACCAGCAATCTTCCGTACGAATCTTTAATGGCATGCGGGAAACTGTGCAGCTTCAGGATATCACCAAAAGTTATCAGGCCGATCAACCGCCCGCTTTTATTTACTACCGGGAGTTTTTCTATTTTATTTTTTTTGAAAATCAGTTCTGCCTTTTTCAGGTCGGTGCCTTCGGGAGCGGTGATGAGGTTTTCTTTGGTCATCACTTCACTCACTTTATGTCTTTTGTTGGTTTCGAAACGGAGGTCGCGGTTGGTAAGTATGCCAACAAGTTTATGCTGATCATCAACAATAGGAATGCCACCGATCCTGTTCTCACGCATAAGACTCATGGCTTCCCCGATAGTGGCATCAGGTTTTAAGGTGATAGGATCGAGAATCAATCCGTTCTCACTACGTTTCACTTTTTTTACCTGGTCACTCTGCTGTTCTATACTCATATTTTTATGAAGAATGCCGAGGCCGCCTTCACGGGCCAGCGCTATGGCGAGTTGTGCTTCTGTAACAGTATCCATGGCAGCGCTGAGCATGGGGATGTTCAGTCTTATCTGTTTGGTAAGTTGCGTTGAAATGTCTACGTCCCTTGGCAGTATTTGGGAATAAGCCGGCACTAGCAGAACATCATCAAATGTTAAACCTTCGCCGAAAAATTTACTGGATTTACCTGGAGTAGGGGAGTTAATTATTGTTGCCATAGGCGAAGGTAAATTAAACCCCCGAAGTAGAAAAGTTTGAAGGCAGGAATGTTGCCATTTTGCAGTTAGGTATGAATTAAAAACCGACCCTGATCAGGCCAACCGGTACATTTTGCCTGGTATTGCCTGAATAACGCCTTGCATTTCCAGCATTAATAGTGTGTTGGCTGTTTCTGTAGTGCTTAGCCCGCTTTCAAGATAGAGTTCATCTATCGAACAGCTTTCCTTACCGGCTAATATGGATGCTACCCGTTTTTCCTGTTCATTGAGGGAGCTGAATAAAGAACGTTGGATATGGCGGGGTTTTGATGGCGCTGTATTCCAGTTCATCATTTCAAGCAGATTGGAAGCGCCGGTAATGAGCGAAGCTTTGTTTGATCTTATGAGATAATTGCATCCCTCACTTTTTGTATCTGTTGTTCTGCCGGGAATGGCAAAAACATCTTTGTTGTAACTGTCTGCCAGTTCTGCAGTAATAATGGATCCTCCTTTAATGGCAGATTCTATCACAACGATCGCATCGCAGATACCGGCTACGATGCGGTTCCGTTTTGGGAAATTCTGCCTGTCGGGATTCGTGCCGCTGCAAAAATCAGTAAGTATGCCACCGCTTTCGGCCATCTGCTTGGCCAGTGTTTTATTCTGTTCCGGGTATATGCGATCGAGCCCGTGGCCTACAACAGCTACCGTTTCCAGGTTGTTTTTTAAAGCGGCTTTGTGTGCAATGGTATCAATGCCGAATGCAAGTCCGCTTACGATCAATGCGCCGGAATTCTTCAGGCCGTTTATCAGTTCTTCACAAACCTGTTTGCCATAAGCTGAATTATTGCGGGTACCGACAATTGAAATGATCTTTGACTGGTTGAGATCGGCAGTGCCCCGGTAGAACAACAGTGCCGGTCCGTCATAACAATGGAGTAATCTTTTGGGATAAGCTTCATCGTTGATAAAGATTGTTTTGATCCTGTACTTTTCAATGAAGGAGATCTCTGCTTCGCAGGATGCGAAGTCGCTGAATTTTTTTATGGCCGATGCTTTGGCAGCGCCGATGCCTTCAATTTTTTCAAGCTGCCTGCGTGGAGTTTGAAAAACCGCTGAAGCAGAGCCACAGGTTTTTACAAGCGTTTTGGTGTGTACATCGCCGATGCCGGGAATGCGGGTAAGTGCCAACTGGTATAGCAGTTCGTTGTTCATGTGTACGGATGAACAATGATACTGATTAATTGGATGTGATGCTCAGTTCTGTTCGGCGGTTAAGAGAGCGGCCTGTTTCGGTATCGTTTGATGCAACAGGTTTGGTGGCTCCAAAACCTTTTGAAATGATCCGCTTTGCATCAATGCCTTTGCTGAGCAGGTAAGCCGTAACAGATTTGGCCCGGTTCAGGCTCAGAGCGAGGTTATCGGTTTCCTTGCCAACATTATCGGTGTGACCGCTGATCTGTATCACCAGTTTAGGGTTATCATTCATGAGGGAAACAACTTTGTCTATTTCCGGCATGGACTCTGGTTTCAACTGAAATTTATTTACGTCAAAGAAAATATTCTTTAGTACGATGGAGGCGCCGGGTTCTATCGGTTGAAGCGGTATATCGGCCGTGAAGGATGAATCTGTGGGATTATCAGCCAGTGAAAAATTGTCTGAATAAAAAAGGTATCCCTTCCTGTTCACATTGAAAGCATAGTCTTTTCCAGCCGGCAGTGTTACGAGGTAATTTCCTTCTTCGTCTGTCTGTAACCTGGAAATTACATTACGGCTACTGATATCTGTTAGTTCAATAGAGGAAGGAAGACCTTGCTTTGTTTTTTTGTCGAACACTTTTCCTTTAACCCAAAGTGTTTTCAATGCACGCACATCCGGCCTTAATTCAAAACTGTAAAGATCGAGGCCTCCGCGGCTATCGCTGCGTTCACTTGCATAATAAGAAGTCTTTCCGTCTGCAGCAACGATCAGCGATCCTTCGTCGTCAATGGTATTGATGGGGTAACCCAGGTTTTCGGGTTTGCTCCAGGTACTGTCATTGATTTTTTTGGCAAGAAATAGATCGGCCATACCGTATCCCATGTGTCCATTGCTGTTGAAATACAAAGTCTGGTTATCTGCATGAATGAACGGGCAGGTTTCATCTGCATCGGTATTTACTTCTGCACCAAGATTCCGGGGCTTCGTCCATTTACCGTTTGCAGACCTGTGTGAAACCCATATATCCCTGCCGCCGTAACCTCCTGGTCTGCTGCTGGAAAAATAAAGGTCTTTTTTATCGGGGGAAAGTGACGGAGAAGAATCCCAGAATTCTGAATTGATGATTGATCCCATGTTTTCAGATTCTGTCCACTTGCCGTTTTTTAGCCTGTATGATATGTAGAGATCGCAGCTGCCCATTCCTTCCGGGTAATTGCAGCCGGTAAAGATCAGCCATTGCCCATCCTGTGAAATGGTTTGGGCGCCTTCATTCAGGTTAGTATTCACCTTGCCTTCAACAGGCTTTGCTTTACTCCATACACCATCAACAAGAATACTTTCGTAAAAATCCTCATCGCTGTTGATTCGTTTATTGAAGATCAAAGTGTGCCCATCAATAGTTAAAGACGGAAAGTATTCCAGGTTGACGCTGTTGATACTGTCACCCATGTTCTTTGGTTCAAAAGTGTAGTTGCCGTAAGGATGTTTGGAAGCGTAGTCGAGTGCAAACTCATAAACCTTTTTACGGTAACTGCCGGCCTGGATGCTTTGTTTGTTCAGGTTTGAGATATTGAGAAATTCAGTGACTGCAGTCAGTGCTTTTGAAAAATTGCCGGTTCCTGCCAGCGAAATAGAATAGGGAAGAAGATAAGTTTTTGAATAAACCGAATCCATCAATATGGCAGTTTCAAAATCCGAAACAGAGGATTGGTAATTTTTCAGGTTAGCATATATGCCTGCTCTTGAAAGGTAAACATCTACAAATTTCGGTTCCAGTTTCAGGGCTTCACCCAGTAACGAAATGGATTCTTCATATTTGCCTTCTTCAGCTTTTTCATAAGCGTTACCATAAACTTCCCCGGCTTTCTTGTTTACTTTTTCAGGATCATACCATTGCGCTATGCCTTTTACGTTGCAAAAAAGCAATAGTGCCAGGATTATGTTTTTCATCTTCAGGATCATGGCGGAAAATTAATGAATATGGAGTTGGCAATAGGAAATTACCGGATGGTTTAACATTTTTTGTAAGCTTTTCTCAAGCAGATAACATAGCTTATGGAACTTGAATATACTTGTGCAGTTGGATGGATAATTCCCACTGTGGGTTTTCCTTGATGTAATCGATGATCAATGGCATCATTTCTGCAACCTTATCCCACTCGGGTTGGAGGTACAGTTTACAGGATGGTGAAACGAGGGCTGCATATTTTTCAGCCCATCCGAAGTCGGATTTGTTGAACACAACTACTTTGAGTTCATTCGCAGGTATCAGAATTTCATCAAGAGGCGCTTTGAATTTTTTTGGGGAGAGGCAGATCCAGTTCCAATGGCCAGTCAATGGATGAGATCCTGATGTTTCAATGTTCGTTTCAAAACCATCTTGCTGCAAAGCGCTCGTAAGTTCATTAAGATTGTGCATGAGAGGTTCTCCTCCTGTAACAACGACAATTGGTTTCTTGTGGCCATTTCCGGGTATATCTGCTTTCATCTGTCCGATGATCGTGGAGATTGACTTCTGCGGGTGAATGGAAGCATCCCAGCTTTCCTTCACGTCGCACCATACACAGCCCACATCACACCCTCCCAGTCTTATGAAGTAAGCTGCCCTGCCCTGGTAAAATCCTTCACCCTGTATGGTGTAAAATTGTTCCATCACAGGAAGTGTGGAAATTTCCTGCAGTGGTTGAGCGGAAGAAACGGTATTTGATAAAGTCGTCAATTGTTTATTTTTAACCTTTGCGTGTATGCATTATAGGTATTCATCAATAATGCAGCGATCGTCATCAATCCCACACCTCCGGGAACGGGAGTGATGTAACTGCATTTTGGAGCAACGTTGCTGAAATCAACATCGCCTTTGATCGCAAAGCCGCTTTTTTTGTTGCTGTCTGGTACACGGGTAATGCCTACATCAATCACTATGCTGTTCTCTTTAACCATATCAGCAGTAAGAAAACCTGGTTTGCCAAGTGCAGCAACAATGATGTCTGCCTGCAGGCATATTTCTTTTAAATTTTTTGTACGGCTATGGCAGACCGTTACTGTGCAGTTACCTGGGTTTGTGTTAAGGCTTAGTAAAATGCTTATCGGCCTTCCTACGATATTACTTCTGCCGATCACAACGGCATGTTTTCCGGAAGTGTCTATTTTATAATGTTCCAGCATCAGCATAATGCCATAGGGTGTTGCCGGGATAAATGTAGAAAGCCCCTGAACCATTCTTCCCGTGCTTACCGGGTGGAAGCCATCAACATCCTTGGCTGGATTGATCAGGTTTATGATTTTTTCTTCGTTAATGTGTTTTGGTAAAGGTAATTGTACCAATATGCCATCTACATCCTCATTTTTATTCAGCTTTTCGATCTCGGAAACTAATTTTTCTTCAGTACAATCGGCCTCCAGTCTGATGAGGCTGCTTTTGAAGCCAACTTCTGCGCAGTTTTTTATTTTACTGGCAACATAGGTTTCGCTGGCGCCATCATTACCCACCAGGATTGCAGCGAGATGCGGGGGGCGAGAATCTTGATGGCCGGGTTCAGAGAGTTTGATTTTGAGCTTGTCTTTTATGGCTTGCGAAACAAGTTTTCCGTCTAAGATTTCCATGCTGCAAAATTAGCTAACTAAACTGACTTAAGTAATTGCAGGAAATATTCATTTGCAAGGCTTGTACGATTAGGTAATTTGGATCATTCATACTCACCAATCCGTACGTACAATTATGAAAGCAATTAAATTGTTGCTGATACTGTTTATACTCAACAGTTCGCATGCGCAGATGCTTCATTATCCCCAAAGCATCCCATATTCCGGTATAACCTCTTATAGTTCCAGGCAACAGGATGTTTTTTCATTCCCTGCAAACCAGGCAGCACTGGCCGGTATCTCATCAACATCGCTGGGCATATTTGCTGAAAGAAAATTCATGGTCAGTGAAACCAGTATTTATTCGTTTGCAGCTTCTATGCCTACATCTCTTGGGAATTTCGGTTTTCAGTTCAATTACGGTGGGTTTAAAAACTACCACGAAAACAGGGTGGGAATGGCCTATGCAAGAAGGCTGGGGAATAAAACAGATATGGGAATCCAGTTCAATTATTCCAGCTACCGGATACCTTCTTATCCAATGGCCTCCGTAATCAATGTTGAGGCAGGATTGATCTTTCATCTCACAGAGCAATTAAATGCCGGGTTGCATGTATACAATCCCATTGGGGTAAAATTGGGTAAGGGATTGTCTGAAAAGCTATCGCCTGTTTATTCATTCGGTATCGGGTATGATGCAGCAGAGAATTTCTTCGCTGGTGTTGTTTTAATAAAGCAGGAAGATGCTCCACTGAACATAACTTCTCTTATTCAATACAACCTTGGTAGGCTTTTTTATTTGAAAGGGGGTTATTCATCAGCAGGTTCCCAGGCTTCTGGAGGAGTTGGGCTTTGTTTGAAAAAGTTCCGTTTTGATATCATCATAAATTATCACCCCCAATTAGGAGTATATCCCGGTATGTTACTGATGGCAGATGTAAAAAGAACAGCGAAATGAAATCATATTTTATAAGCATGATTTTACTGTTCGGTTACCATACTGTTCTGTATGCACAGGTGGATCCGCCGCAGGAACGAGAACTTCAGTTGGAAACAATAGCTGAATCTAATACAGATGCAGATACTGAAGACGATGCATATCAATTGGAAATGGAAGCACTGCTGAAAGATCCTTTGGATATAAACAAGGCCAATGAAAGTGAACTCGGGCAATTAAAGCTTTTAACCCACTTCCAGGTTAAGCAACTGCTTTCATACCGTCGCCTGCTTGGCAACTTTGTAAGTATCTATGAATTGCAGGCAATACCGGGATGGGATATTTACAGCATCAGGAAGATAATTCCATACGTAGCAATCATAAACAAAAACAATCCTGTAGAAACCATTAAGCGGAGGATAATGAATGGGGGGCATTCAATTTTGCTAAGGATAAGCCAGGTGCTTGAGAGGTCAAGCGGATATCTAATAGAACCTTCATCTGGGAAAGAATATTATGCAGGGTCACCGCAAAGGTTTTTAATCAGGTACAGGTATACCTATAAAAACCTGTTGCAATATGGTATAACGGCAGAAAAGGATCCGGGAGAGCAGTTTTTCAGGGGAGCACAGAAAGCAGGTTTTGATTTCTATTCGATGCATGTTTGTGTAAGGAACATGGGAATTCTGAAGACTTTAATCCTCGGCGATTATACTGTTAACCTCGGGCAAGGATTGATTCAATGGCAAAGCATGGCTTTTGGTAAAGGAGGAGATATGATGAATATGAAAAGGCAGTCAGTTGTTCTCAGGCCATATACTTCTGCAGGCGAAGTGAATTTCCATAGGGGAGTAGCCCTTACAGTTGGTAAAAAATATTGGGAAGGCAGCTTTTTCATCTCAAGAAAAAAACTTGATGCCAGTTACCATCCTGCAGATTCTTTGGTAGATTACGAAAGGGTGTCATCCCTATTGTATTCGGGTTA
>JAFDXA010000347.1 GCA_018268185.1 Bacteroidota bacterium | reverse complement strand
GGGCTCTTTCCGGGTTTTCATCAACCAAAGCACGGATACTGTTGTGGGCATTGAATATGAAATGAGGATTAATATGCGATTTGATCGTTTGCAGTTCCAGTTCTTTTACCGTGGCCTGGAGCCGCAGATTATCCAACTGGTCTTTCCTGTTCTTATTGATGTAATGCCAAACGAGGTAAATGAGCAGCCACAAAGCGATCAATATAATGGTGATCATAATCGCCCAGAAATCCATGCCCTTCATGCCCTGGTATTTCCATTCCGCTTTTGAATTCCGGTACCAGCCGGTTGATTTTTTGATCTTACTGTAGGCAAGGTATTTCACCGAGTCTACAGCATTATTCACCTCATAATTATAATAGGCAGTTCCTTCAACTCCCAGTTCCTTTTCCATCTGCACCGCTTTTTCCCTGCGTTCATTCCGGCTGTATTTTTCAACGGATAGCCCTGTGGCTTCGCCGGTGTATTTGGCAACATAATAGCATAGCAGGGCTGCCGATACTGTACCTAAGAGAAACATCACAAAAACACGTGTGGAAGAGAACCGCATCCAGTTGAGTCGTTTCAGCACTTCCCGCAAAAGATGGGTTGCAAGAATGCATACAGCGAAATCAATGAAAAGAGCGCCAAAGAAGATATTTCGTTTGGCTTCCGGCGTCATGTAATAATCGTAGGCAAACTGGTATGCAAAAAAAAGGTTTACCAATCCCCAGCCACCCCAGCCACCAAACTGGCACAACCAATACCTGCGTGAATTGTTGAACATATAACGTGAAAATAATCCCTCCCTGCTTTTAAAGCAATACAATTTTATTAGTGGCGAAATGAAGTGGAGAAAGGGTGAAGAACCTACATAAACCAATGCGACTGCTTTTTGGTTTCATTGCTCCTTTACAGCAACCAAAACTTATGATCTTACGTTATTCCTTAGAGATATTCCCTAAATTTGCTGCCGATAATTTTACATAAAACTCATAAAACCAATTATCAGCATGCGACAAATTGCATTTAGAGAAGCTTTGAGAGAAGCCATGCAGGAAGAAATGAGAAGGGATGAAAGGGTATTTTTGATGGGAGAGGAAGTGGCCGAATACAACGGCGCCTATAAAGTGAGCCAGGGCATGCTGGATGAGTTTGGTCCGAAGCGTGTGATAGATACGCCGATCGCTGAACTGGGTTTTGCAGCCATTGCGGTAGGTGCAGCTCAAAACGGCTTGCGCCCGATCGTAGAATTCATGACCTGGAACTTTGCGGTTCTTCCTTTAGACCAAATATTAAATACCGCTTCTAAAATGCTGGCAATGAGCGGTGGACAAGTGGGATGTCCAATCGTTTTTCGTGGGCCGAATGGTTCTGCCGGGCAATTGGGAGCACAGCACTCAACAGCTTTTGAATCGTTGTATGCCAATATACCAGGATTAAAAGTGATCTCGGTTTCCAACCCTTATGACGCAAAAGGATTGCTGAAAAGCGCCATCCGCGACGATGACCCGGTGGTTTTCATGGAAAGTGAAGTGATGTATGGCGATAAGGGTGAAGTGCCCGAAGAAGAATACCTGCTGCCGATTGGCAAGGCTTTTGTTAAAAGGCAGGGAACAGATGTTACTGACGTTAGTTTTAATAAAATGATGAAGGTAGCCTTAGCTGCTGCGGAAGAATTGGCCAAAGAGGGAATTGAAGCTGAAGTGATAGACCTGGCAACCATTCGTCCGCTCGACTGGTTCACCATACTGGAAAGCGTTAAAAAGACCAACAGGCTTGTGATCGTGGAAGAACAATGGCCTTTTGCTTCCGTATCATCAGAAATATCGTACCGCATACAGAAAGAAGGATTTGATTACCTGGATGCGCCGATACGCAGGATCACTTCCGCAGACGCACCTATGCACTATGCGCCCAATCTGGTGGCCGCCTATTTGCCGGATGTGCCCCGTACAGTGAGACTGATCAAAGAAGTCATGTACTTAAAGAAATAATATTTGATAAACCCAGGAAAATATGTCAAGGCTTTAACCTCAGCCTTTTTGTTGCTCTGTATCCAGGAAACCCACTCTCAGAATTTCTTTGCAACGGTGTTTGCAGGATCAAGCAATTATACCGGGGACCTGCAGGAGAAACCCTTCACACTTACACAATCACACCCGGCCTTTGGGGTAGGGTTACTGTATGAATTGAACCCTCACATGTTCATCAGGGGAGATTTTACTTTTGGTAAGATCAGTGCCGCCGATAAGTACAGCGCTAAAAACAAGGTGCGTAACCTGAGTTTTTATTCTACCCTTTATGAGTATTCTCTTTGCTTCGAATATACCCTGCTTGATGTTTACCGTTACAAAGCAACCCCTTTCGTGTATACCGGCATCGGTTTATTTGATTTTAACCCTTACACAAAAAGCAAGGATGGAAATGATGTGCTTCTTGCCGAACTCAATACGGAAGGCCAGGGATTTTATGACGGAAGAAAACCTTACAAACTCAGGCAGTTCTCGATCCCGGTTGCCGGCGGATTGCAATGGAATTTCAATGCAGACAAGCGATTGAATATTGTGGTGGGATACAGAAAGACTTTTACTGACTATATCGATGATGTGAGCACCACTTATGTTGATGAAGACCTGCTCAGAACCAACCGTGGACAGAAAGTGGTAGACCTTGCTTACCGGGGCGATGAACTCAGTAACGGTGTGCAGACTTACCCGGCAGGCGGCACACAAAGGGGAAACCCGAAATCAAAAGACCTTTATTATTTCGTTGGAATGAGTTTTCACATCCGCATACAACCTCACCGTAAAGAACGCAGGATGTATTATGAAACCAGTAAGCGCCGGAGAGCCAGGGTTGATTGCCCGAAGTTTTACTGATATTAACCCGCATGTTGAGGGAATGATCTTACAGATCAGCTATTATCCTCACATACCATTTTAAATACTGTATTCTGCTTTACATTTACAGCGTAAAATTCCTGCATGGCATATCACTCACTGGAATCCTGCCTGCTCGACCTTGAAAAGAACGGTCAGCTGGTTCGCATCAAAGAAGAAACAGACCCACACCTTGAAATGGCTGCCATTCATTTGCGGGTATTTGAGGCGGGAGGGCCGGCCTTGTTGTTCGAAAATGTAAAAGGATCTTC
>JAFDXA010000346.1 GCA_018268185.1 Bacteroidota bacterium | reverse complement strand
GAGTAATTCAACGACTTCTTTTCAATAAAACCTCCGGGGATGTTCCATATTAATTTCCTGCAGATCATAGATATACTTGGAACATTTTCCTTTGCCGTATCAGGGGCTTTCTTCGCCATGGAGAAAAAACTGGATCCCTTTGGTGTTCTCATCATCGCCTTTGTTACGGCCATCGGTGGAGGCACCCTGAGGGATGTGATGATCGGCAACCTCCCGGTAGGCTGGCTCAGGGATCCTACAGCTACCACGGTTATTTTTGTTACGGCCATCGGCACCATGTTCTACGGGCAATGGCTGAAAAAGATCACCACCACTTTATTTTTATTTGATGCGCTGGGGCTCGGGCTTTTCACCATCATCGGTATTGAAAAAGCCATGCAGTTGCATTTCAGTGTTGGCGTATGCATTGCGCTGGGAACCATCACGGCCAGCTTTGGCGGTGTAATAAGGGATGTGTTATTAAATAACGTACCCCTCGTTTTCAGGAAAGAGATCTATGCCCTGGCAAGTATCATCGGCGGACTGTTTTATTTCCTGCTCACCCGGAGCGCCCTCGATAACGATGTGGCCAAGATCATCTGCATCCTGCTCATCTTTACGATCAGGTTGCTGGCTGTAAAGTATAAATGGTCGCTGCCTGCTTTTTATGTGAAGAATGGGGGGTGAGGTTTTATGGGAATACTTCTGTATTCAGAATTCCTTGTTCGAAATTTATAATTTGATAATTTGGAAATTTGATAATGTGATGATGTGAGAATGTGGGGATGGGGATGTTTGCGGATTTTTGTGAGGTTTTAATTCAGCATTTATAATTTATTATTTAAAATTTCTTGTTCCTTGTTCCTTGTTCGACATTGTGGGTGTGAAAATTGGAAATGAGGCAATTTGGAAATAATAGCTGTACAACCCCCAGCCCGATGGTAAAGAGAAATATGAAAAATTCAATTACGAAAACCTGCCTCCTTTAGGTAATGTTGATTTGGGGGATGTACAGGGGGCGTTGTTTTGAGGGGGAATAGACTAGCGGCAAGGTAGTTGTTAGCTGTAGTTTTTACTACGAGACTCCTTGTAGAAATCATATACGAATAATAGTATCAAAACAGGAAAAAGTGCCATTAAAAATGAAAGAATTCTATTTTCTACACTGACTTCGCCCCTCAGTCGCAAATTAAAATAACTATCAACGCAATAACTTATGTAAATCGTTAATAGGATAATAATAATTAAAGCAAGAATAGATGGCGCCGTGATTGGTATTTTTTCATTTCTTGAAATTTCCTCTACTTTTTTTACTCCAACGATTCTACTCAGGACATCAAACTTTGCATTTGAATTATCGAGTATCACTCTTAAAATGATAAAGTCCTTTGGATTAAGAAGCCCTGAAGAAATCTCAAAGTTTGTGGTGTTAGATATTATGATATTTTTTAAGTTTTTGGGATGTTTCTCTAAAATTTCAGCGTCGATAACTTTTACGGTGTCATCAAAGGAGAAAATAATATTTTCTTCGAAATCACTTAGTGTAATGGGCGTGTTTCCATAATTGACGATTTTAATTATCAGCACTCGCAAATTAGTTGCCTCTTGATTATTATATTTAACTAATATTTTTCCTTTTAGTTCGTCCTTGATGCTAAGTAAATCATAATCAACAATTTTCTCAAAACCTATTAATTTTTTACTTTTTTGAC
This sequence comes from Bacteroidota bacterium, assembly GCA_018268185.1. Classification (GTDB taxonomy): domain Bacteria; phylum Bacteroidota; class Bacteroidia; order Chitinophagales; family Chitinophagaceae; genus Ferruginibacter. The sequence goes on along the minus strand of JAFDXA010000346.1, from coordinate 1,552 downwards.
GAATGTAAATATAAAAGGACACAAATACAGAGATGACTAATGTTGTAAATTCAACAATATACGATTCCCAATTTTTTAATATCTCTATCATTTCATATAATGTTAAATAAAATTTCAGCTAACGTTCGAGTATTTGCGAAGGCAGGGAATTCATTGATTGTCCAGCCCGGTACAAATGCCCATTTGAAAATATGATGTTGAAGTTATGAACTAAAGTCGAACATTGAACGTCGAGCCCGAACCGCTGCTGATGCCTGCACATTGCTGATGTTACAATGTCCAGCCCTGCTTTTGCAAATACTTTTGTTGGCTGCTGTTTAGTCATTAATTTCTTGTAAAACTTGATTCTGAAACTCCTTTCTCTTCTTATCTATGATTAACCTAAACGCATTGTCTTGTTTAATTAAATAGCCATTCAAGCGGTTCAGTTCTTGCATTTCGTCCATCGCAATGTATTTCAATGGAGCTTTGTCACCTGTTGTTAAATAAGTTTTTAAAAAGTCCAATTTATTTTGCATATCAGTCTTTTTCTCAAGCATCTTGATTATTTCTTTACTTGTCTGATTGATTACACTGTCAGATTTATAAACAGTATCCAAGTATTGAAAATAGTCGTGTGGATGTGATTGAATTAAGTTCTGATATTGAGAAAGTAATGGCAAGCATTTTAAGACAATCGCTAACACCTCAGGGTCACTTTTTTGATAAAATTCAATTTTGTCAACTTCATCTCTTTTCTTTAGAATAGAAAAATACCTAAATAATGATGAGTAGTTATCATAAATGGTGTCATGCAGGTTTTTAATTTTCTTTACTTCAGTATAAACTTTTAAGTCTTTAATAATGTCCGTAAAGGAAGTATTTAATTTCTCATTTTTAAAAAGTGCAATTTTCGAAGGATAGCGAAATAGTAAATTGTCATTTGCAGTTGTAAACTTATCTGTCTTTGGGGCGGAATTCAATACTGTTTCAACATCAAAAGCTACGTCTGTATATATTTGAGTTAAATCTTCATTTCTCTTTTTTGTATTGTCAGTTTGATATTGAAAATAAAATAAAAGTAAAGGGATAAGAATAGAGAAAGCTGTTATTACTTTCAATACAAATTCGGTAAAGTCAGTTTTGTACCATTTTTGTGGTTGGGGTTCCTTAACTTTTTCTTCAATTATTTTTTCAATGTCCTGATTAACCCCAAGCTCTCTAAGGATGGGTTTCCAATTTTCTCCTTCCATGATTGAGATGTTTGTTTGAAATAGCAGCCAACGTTCGAGCATTGACGCAAGCTGGGAATTTATAGCTCGTCAGCCTGGTGAAAATGCTTATTAAAGATGAGGAATTTTAACTAAACCACAAAGCTAGCCGGCAGCACTAGGAGCGTAGCCAAAACTGCCGGCGGATTGTTGCTCTGTCAAGCCGATTTACTGAAGATTGGTAGCAAGTTGGTGCTGAGATTACTTCCGTCTGCCCAGTTTGCGTTCAATGCTGTTGTTATGGGCAGCTTTTTAGACTATTACCATTCCTGGTCAACTTTAATGGCCTCTCGCAATAGTTT
>JAFDXA010000345.1 GCA_018268185.1 Bacteroidota bacterium | reverse complement strand
ACCTCCGCTGGCGGGTAAATTATCTGTCAAGCCATTTACCTGAAGATTGGTAGCGATATGTAGCTGAGAGTTTTTCCGTCCAGCCGCAATTTTGCAAAACTGCTTGTTAGTGCTCGTGCCCGTTTGGGACTTAGGTAAAGAATAGAGTAACAAAGCAGAGTAAACTTCAAGGTGTAAAATAAGTTCTTTGTAGGACGAGGAAATAGAAGAAGCTGAAAATATTGGAGACTTAATGAATTCGAGTTGTGCGAAGTTTTAAACTAAAGGGAAGCCGAGCCGGGCATGGGCACTAACGTTCGGCATTTGTGTTTGTGGCGGACTTTGAAAACGGTCAGCCCGGCGCCGATGTTTATTAAAATTACAAAACCTGACGGTGAAAACCAGTTGCGGTTAGAAATCCGTCGGCCCGAACCATAGCCGATAGTAGTACAAAGCTGATGCGGCGTAATCTGTCCGCCGACATAACACAAATGCAATTGTTAGCGGCAGCATTTGTCTATTGAACAAGCTTCCCGTTCTTAAAAATATTTCTTGCTGTCAAGTAGCCGTCTCTTTTTAATTTAAATAAGTCATCAATATAATTTCCATAAATGGCATATGCACTGTCACCAACGGTTTTGAAATAAGGTTTCGGGAATGTCAGTGTAAATTGTTTACCATCATCATCGGTAACTTTTTTCGGGTATGCAACTTTCTGGGTAAATTGAATTATGATAGGTTTGATTTTTGTGTGCTTATTATACTCATGTTCGTAATCGTCACCCGCATAACTACCTGCCCATCGCCCATCTTTAGTCTTATAAACATCGTTGTATATGTACTTCTGTTGATAATATGTCCCGCTGTTCGCAGAAAGATAGAGTAATACATTTTGATACTTAGAGAATGCTGGAATACCATAATGGTCGTAAGCAATAAATTCTATTGTGTCTGACGGAAAGTTTCCGAATACTTTTTCGAGAACTAGATATTTTGCTTTAAAACCATTGTCAAAATCGGTTGTTCTTGAAGGTAAAGCGTCAACCCATATTTTTTGACCGACGAAAACGAATAAACGATTGCTGTCATTTACACCGTAATTCTTTACGAAGCTACGAGGTGTGTCAAGCGGTTGAGAAGTTATATGATTGTCAACTAATGTGTCAGATTTAAGATCTGCATTATTAAGTTTGTTCGATTGATTATTACAAGCCAAAATAGTTGTCACAATAATAGCTGTTATTTGGCTGTGGATGATCTTCATAATGTTGCCGCTAACGTACGTGCATTGACGCAAGCTGGGAATAGTTGCGCTGTCCGCCCGGTTGCGAATGCTCATTAAAGATGAGGAATTTTGACTAAACTGCAAAGCCAGCCGGCAGCACAAGGAGCGTAGCCAAAAACTGCCGGCGGCATGTTTACTCGTCAAGCCGATTTACTGAAGACTTATGGCGAGTTGCTGCTGAGATCACTTCCGTCTGCCCAGTTTGCGTGCAATGCTGTTGTTAGCGGCATGTTGCTTACTCAGTTATACTATAAATCGCTGCACTTTGAATTGTTCTTCTCCGAATTGGGGTTTGCCCATTAACATTAGAAATTAAGACTGTGTCATTTACTTCCAATTTGTTAAACGCAGATTGCACTTCATTGGACAAGTGGTTTCCAAAATTCCATTTCTGAAATATAACATTGTCATTCCTATTGATTTGAACAAAAAAGCTATCAACAGTAGAAGGATAATAATATGAGCAGCCAAAATCAAATGATTCTACCCGGGCATAGTCATTCTTAGCGAAAATACTTTTACTTACAAAACCGCCTTTTGTTGGTCCGATAAAAAAGTAAACTGTAGGTTCTTTTACGAAAAGAACTAAAGTGTCGACCTTTTTGAGTTGATTACCTTTTTTAATATTTATGTCAATTACAGTATAACCAGTGTCTTTGGGAATAAAATTATACCAGCAATTAGTTTCTTTTTTCAGGTGTCCATTATTTGTGGTTAAAACGATTTCATTGCAAGAGTATTTTTTAATTACAAATTGAATTTCATTTAGTCCACCAGCAAATACAGATTTCTTTAATGAAGCTATCTGTGCTTGAGTCGCTACTAAAGTAAATAGACAAAAACTGAATAAAATCTGTTTGTACATGTAGGGTATTTTGCAATTGACGCTAACGTACGTGCATTGACGCAAGCTGGGAATAGTTGCGCTGTCCGCCCGGTTGAAAATGCTTATTAAAGATGAGGAATTTTGACTAAACCACAAAGCCAGCCGGCAGGACTCGGAGCGTAGCCAAAACTGCCGGCGGTGTGTTGATCTGTCAAGCCGATTTACTGAAGATGAGTTGCGCCTAACAGCTGATTGTACGATTGTCTGCCCAGTTTGCGTTCAATGCTGTTGTTGTGTGCAGTTTTGGTTAGGTTTAATGTATTACTCTTTTACTTTAACTTTTAAATTTCCATCTAAGTTATTATAACTCTCAACTTTACCATTTTCGAAAACTACACTGCTTATTCCATACATAAACCGCTTACCAGCTGATCCCATATCCACGTAAGTTGTGGGATCTCCCATAACTTCAAGTACTTCGTCTTCTGTTGAACCTATTGTAAAATAGTCTTTAAGCTTTTGAGTTTTTTGTTTAAATTTTGAGGTAGTCCTATCTGGGTTTGATTTGTTTTTTGCTTCCAGCAATTCTTTCTCTAATACTTTATTTTTTTCTTCTAGGTTTTTAATGTAATCCTTTTCCGCTTGCGATGAGGTTTGAGTACAAGAAGGAAATGTCAGGAAGGATGCCAATAAAATGGCTGTTAGAAGGTTTCGTTTCATAAACGTGAGTTTAATAAGGCGGTGTCAAGTTTTTACTGCAACGCTTTTAATAAAGTTAATTTTTTTGTTTAACATGGGAAACGGATTAATTCTTTATTTTCTTTAGGAGCATTTCTTCAAATACCTGAGCCGGTGATT
>JAFDXA010000344.1 GCA_018268185.1 Bacteroidota bacterium | reverse complement strand
TGTGGTTTACCTCTCGGGTGGTATCGTTTGGGCCATTGCATCCATGATGCACCCGCAAAGTATCAACAACACCTATACAGAGATCACAGCCCGAGATATCAGTGAATTCCGCAACCTCATCTATTCCAATTACGAAAAAGTAACGCAGCCGGATATTACCCTTATTTCAAATGCCGAAGACGCCAGGGCTTCGATGAAGAATATCAACAGGGTGCTTAAAACTTATGACCAGCGGGCTTTGCTTGCCGGGGCGATCTGCCTCGATGAGATCGTTCAGCAGGTGAATACGATCAACCCCGATAAAAAATTCATCTATCCTAAATATGCTTACGTGGGCTGGATCACAGGCTACATTATCAAGCAGGTATCCCAGCAATACAAGGGATTGTTGAAATAAACTCTTTTTATGATTTTACAATAGCTGTATAGGCGGTAAACTTCCGTTTATACAGCTATTTTGGCTTTCGTACTGTAAATACAGAACAAACGCAGGCAGGTTTATATATTGCAGCAAAACAAGTTTATGAAACGATCATTGCTGCTGTTATCCATTATTGCCATTGCATGTTCATTCTCTGTTCCCGCTAAAAAAGATGCGGAGTCTGTGCTGAAGGATATGTTCAAACGTTATTCGGGAAAATGGTACAGGAGTTTTTCATTTAACCAGACAACAGAAAATTATGTGAACGATAGCCTCGTTCGTACTTCAACCTGGTATGAGCATATCGTATTTCCCGATAAATTCAGGATCGATTTTGGTGATGCGGCCAATGGCAATGCCGCCATATACCTTAAGGATTCTGTTTACAGTTTCAGGAAAGGCAAGCTTGTGCGTACGGATCTGAATGACCTTGATTTAACCTTTCTCCTGGGCGGCATGTATTTCTATACTTTTGATGAAGCAAAAGCCAAACTGAAAGCACAGGGTTACGACCTGGGCAAATACTGCGAAGCTAACCTGAACGGCAAGCCTGTTTATGTGATCGGTGCTTCTTCAGCAGAAGAAAAAACAAACCAGGTTTGGATAGATAAAGAAAAACTGGTGGTACTGAAATTCCTGAGATACCAGGATGGCAAAAAAGAAGAGGGTATTTTCAGCGGGCATCAGCGTCATGGTGATGCCTGGTCTGAAACAGCCTGCGATTTTTACATCAATGATAAACTGGTGCAGAAAGAAAAATACCACGATTGCAAGGCAAATGCGGCTATTGATCTTTCAATATTCGATCCCTTGAATTTTGTTTACAGGAAATGATAAAATCTGTCTGCAGGAGTTGTTCCTTACATCTGCGACACCAGGTCAAATACTTTTTTAGAGATATCCTTATTTACAGCAGGCAATGATTTACTGTCTTTACCCTTCACCATGATGGTAATGAGGTAGGGATTGTTGTTCAGGTAAACGATACCTGATTCTCCAAAATGTGCATAGGTACCGTCTCCGGCTTCCCCGAATTTGTGAGCCACTTTAATCTCTTTGGGCAGACTGTTTACCATGCCCTGGGTAAAATCACAATGGCTCAGTAATTCTGTACAGAATTCTGAATCTTCTATAGTAAGGTAGGAGGCATTGTACAAAACCCTGAGGAAAAGTGAATAATCTTTGGCTGATATGGCTATATCTTTTTGACTTAAATCGGGTTTGGCAATTCCCAGGTCGGTAAAAACCTTACTGAAAACAGCCGGATCCATCTGCTGGTTCAGGATCATGGTGGCATAATTATCTGAATAAGCGATCATGTAGTGCAGCAATTCCCTTACTGTATAGGTTTTGCCAACTTCAATACTCTTTGAAAGATAAATAGCCTGCTTGGGCAGGTTAAATGCGGTTTTGTAAAGTATTTTTCTATCAAGAAGCCCTGGATTCTTCTCATTCATTTTTAAAATGGTGATCAGTTCCGGCACTTTCATGAGGGAGCCCGGCATATATTTTTCCCTGTCACCGGCATTGATCCACTCGCCATGAGTCAGGTCTCTCAGGTAAACAGAAGCTCCGCTGATAGCACCACTCATTTTATAAGTATTGATAATATTATCAACCTCGCTTTTTGCAGGCATCAGTTTTTCAGACTCGCAGGGTTCTTCTGTAAAAAGGAGGGGGCGTATGAATTCATAGCCATTCAGGCGCATCCTGTTGAGGGTGCAACTCCTGAAACTGTTATCCGTAACAGCCACATCAGTATTTTTTTTATTAAGCCAGGAATAACCGAAGACAGTAATGCCGCTTGTGGCAATGAGCGAGAGGATGACCAGGTATAAAGGCACTTGCTTCCGTAACATGTTACAGTTGTTTTAGTCAGTTAATAATACTTTGGGTTTTATTACTGGACGACTGCAAGATGCCGAAAGGTTAGCCTACGCAGCCCGGGTTTTTAGAGGCGCAAATATATTTTTTTACTTTCATTGCTCCGCAAAAAATGAGGCGTTTAACTGTTAAAATTTTTTCTGACTGAAATTGGCATGTGGTTTTGATGATCATGCCCGGTAAACAAAGTGCTTTTTCTATATTTACCACATGTACAAAAGCGAACAAAACAGGATAATTGCGTAGAATTGGATCGCTGCTTTCAATGAGCATAACCTTAACCGCTTGCTTGATCTTTACAGCCCCGTTGCAGAACATTTCAGTCCGAAACTGAAACAAAGGCACCCCGAAACGGGCGGACTGATAAAGGGTAGGGAAGCCATGCATAGTTGGTGGAAAGATGCTTTCGACAGGCTGCCCAGCTTACATTACAACCTGGTTAACTTATTGGTAGGAGAAGACCAGCTATTGATGGAATACAACAGGGAAGTGGAAGGGGAGCCTATCATGAAAGTAGCTGAAATACTGGAGATCAGCAACGGTCTTATCATCCGGTCCAGGGTATACCACGGGTAGCCGGTAACGGGATATCGAACAATAGGATTTTTACAGGGCGAAAAAAAATTATATCCTTTCACAATAATATGTTAAAGG
>JAFDXA010000343.1 GCA_018268185.1 Bacteroidota bacterium | reverse complement strand
ACAAATTTGAGATTCTCATTCACATTCCTGTCGGTAAGCAACTGAAAATCCTGGAATACAACACCGAGGTTACGACGAAGAAAAGGAACGGTTTTCCATGTAAGCTCTTTCAGGTTATGGCCTGCAACCCATCCTTCTCCTTCTCTCAAAGGCAGATCACCATACATTGTTTTCAGCAGGCTGCTCTTTCCGGTGCCCGTTTTACCAACGAGGTAAACGAATTCGCCTTTGTCAACAGATATATTCACATCACCGAGGATCATGCTTTCGCCCTGGTATATGTTTACGTTCCTTAACTCTATGATGGATTGAGACATCTTCTGATAATTATTGGGTTAATTGTTTTGCCTGAAAGCAAATTTAACTGTTTGGCCATGAGCAGTAAAAACTTTTTGAATATGACTTGTTAAAATGTGTATAACTAATTTTTTAGTTTTAAAACTAATTTTATAGTTTTACTGAAATTTCAGCACAATGACCAAACAACTCACAAAGGCAGAAGAACAGATTATGCAGGTGATCTGGAAGCTAGACAAGCCGTTTTTAAGGGATATCATGGAAGCCCTCCCGAATCCAAAGCCGCACAACAACACTGTTGCAACCATTTTAAAAATACTTGTTGAAAAAGAATTCATCGCCATCAATGTGGTGGGGCGCATGCACCAATATTACCCATTAGTAAGTAAAGAATCATACAGTAAGAACAGTATGAGAAGCCTGGTGAAAGGATATTTCGAAGGAAGTTTCAGCAATGCTGTTTCGTTCATGGTAAAAGAGAACAACCTGAGTGTGGAGGAACTGGAGTTGCTGCTGAAACAGCTTAAGAAAAAATAACAGTCATCTCCCCCAACACAACCCATTACCAACCATTAAAAAAGGCCTTCTATGCTCACATTTGCCTACTACCTTTTAAAAGTGATCATCTGCTCTGCCGTACTGTTCGGGTATTACTGGTTTTTCCTCAGGAATAAAAATTTTCACAGTTACAACAGGTTTTACCTGCTGGCGATCGTGGTACTTTCTCTTGTGATGCCGCTGATGAAGATCAATATCTGGCAGAAAGAGTCTGAACCACCAGCCAATGTTTTTAAAATACTCCAGGTAGTAAACAGCAGCGATGAGTACATGGATGAAGTAATTGTTTACAGCAGCCGGAATCATATCAGCAAGGAACAGGTGGTGATGTTATTGTTTATTACGGTTTGCTGTGTATTTCTCGCCTTCCTGATTCACGGCTTTTACAGGATCTGGATCCTGTTGAGGAGCAATCCTGCCACTTCTATTGAAAATATTTCCTTCATCAAAACAAAAGCAAAGGGAACACCTTTCTCCTTCTTCAGGTTCATATTCTGGAATGATGCGATTGATATTGAAAGCCGGTCGGGCCGGCAAATATTTCAACATGAAATAGCTCATGTGCAGGAAAAGCACAGTTACGATAAACTATTCATCAATACCGTGATGATCATTTTCTGGTGCAATCCATTCTTCTGGCTGATCAGGAAAGAACTGAACATGATACACGAATTTATTGCCGATAAAAAAGCGATCGAAGACGGAAATACTGCCGACTTTGCTGCTATGATACTGCAGGTGAGTTACCCGCAGCACAGCTTTCAGCTTACGAACAATTTTTTCTATTCACCCATAAAAAGAAGACTACTCATGCTTACTCAACAGAACAAAACCCGGGCCGGTTATATAAGCAGGCTGTTGGTGTTACCGCTTGCCTTTTTTGTGTTTGCTGCTTTCACCCTGAAAACAAAAACGATTTCTGCGCACACCCCCGAACAGGAAAAACAACTGGTGGTTGTGGTGGATGCAGGACATGGCGGCAGCGACCCAGGTGCCTCTGGACTTAATAATATCAAAGAAAAAGAGATTACGCTTGCTATTGCAAAAAAAATAAAAGACCTCAACGCTTACAGCAATATCAAGATCATACTCAGCAGGGAATCAGATATGTATTATACACCACAACAAAGGGCTGCATTTGCCAAAGAAGCCGGTGCTGATCTCTTTGTTTCTGTTCACATGGATGGCGCTGCTAACGCAACCGGGATCATGAGATCCGGCATGACTGTTTTTGTTGCGAGGGATCAGTATCCCAACAGTGAAGCCAGCAAAATATTGGCATCATCTGTAATTGCCAGCTTCAATAAGAATTACGGACTTGCCGTTGACGCCGCTCCCAAACAACGTGAGCAAGGGATCTGGGTATTACAGGCAAACAGTTGCCCATCTATCCTGATCGAAGCAGGATGTATCAATAACCCACAGGATTTTGAATACCTGAAAACCGACAAGGCCATAGAAACCTTTGCAAACAATATCCTGGACGCCATCAGTAATTATTCATATCAACAGGAGCAAACTAAAAAAACAGTTGCATTACCATTGGAAAAAACTGGTAACAGCCCCCAGTCGCAGGTTATAGGAGTAAAGAATGAAGATACTGTTCAGGAAAACCAGATACTTGCCGACCAGGTGATTGTAAACGAACCGGGTGAAGCCGTATTCTCAGGACATCTTAAAACAAGGCTCGAAAACTTTTCGGCTAAAACCTTATTTATTTTAAACGGGAATGAAGTAAGCATATCGGATGTAAAAGAGATCAACTGGGACAAGGTAAGAACCGTTAGATTGCTCAGTCCGAAAACAGCTATGAAAACCTACCACGAAAAAGGCAGGTATGGTGTAATGATCATCAACGCCGGTACGGAAAGCCTTTTTGGAGATGGTAAAAAGCTAACCTTTGTAGACGGAGTTATTTACGAGCAGTCAGTCGAAGAGGCTGTCATGCTTGCATTAAATGAAAAAGACGTCGAAAGCATCACGGTTCTCAACAAGGCCGAAGCCATAAAAAAATACGGCAGCAAGGCTGAAAGCGGTGCAGTTGAAATCAAAACAAAACCAAAGGAATTACAATTGCAGCAGCCGGACCTTACGCTTTCGCTTTCAGGGATCAGGGGCCCGAGAATTGCCATGGAAGAATTAAAGAATATTACTGAACTCCGGGTTGAAGTAGCCGACTACAAGATCAGCAATGCAACTGTATATTTTTCGGGCAAGGGATTTTCGCAGGTAGTTATGGTATACCTTCAGAACGCATCCCTTTCCAGCATTGGTCAATATCTTAAAAAGATCCAGCCGGGTTCTTTCATGACTTTCGACAATGTAATTGCAGTAAAAAAAGATGGAAGCAAGATTGAGCTGCCCGGCAAGGCTTTCAGTTTTTTCAAAAGAGAAAAAGGCGACCTGGTATTTGTGAATGCTGAAGTAATACCTCGTTTCCCGGGAGGTGATAATGGCTGGAGAGATTACTTGCTAAAAAATCTCGATCCAGGAATTCCGGTGAAGGAAGGTTGGAAACCGGGCACATACAAAATCATGGTTCGTTTTATCGTTGATGAAGCAGGAAATGTAAGTGATATCAAAGCAGAAGATCTTCCCGAAAGCCTCACCGCACAGCATTGTATTAGCCTCATCAAAAATGGCCCGAAATGGATCCCCGCCGTTCAGAACGGGATAAAAGTAAAAGCTTACCGCAAGCAACCGATCACATTTGTGATATCAGACTAAATATTTTATCCGCCATGAAAATAAAAAGTCACGATGGTTAACACTTCGTGGCTTTTTTCTATCAACTATATGAGTAAATGATATCTTCACCCGAAGCTTTGATCACAAGTTCTTTGCTATCGGATGCTTCCACCCTGCCGATCACCTGTGCATCTATATTAAACTGTTTTGCTGCATGGATCATAACCTCAGCATCGGCTGCATCACAATAAATTTCCAGTCTGCAGCCCATATTGAAAACTTCATACATTTCGCGGTTGCTGCTGCCGCTGTTTTGCTGTATGATATCGAATACCGGCGGCGCTGTAAACAGGTTGTCTTTAATGATCCTGAAATTGCCGGGCAGGTATTTCATGCACTTGGTCTGCCCTCCGCCGCTGCAATGGATAAGTCCGTGGATTTTTTCAAAATGATTTTCCAGCAAAAGTTTCAAAACCGGTGCAAATGTCCTGGTAGGTGAAAGCAATAATTTACCGATGCTGATGGTTACCTGATCATTACCTGCAGATCGTTTGCTTAAATCAATGCTGTCTGAAAGACGGTACTTGCCGATATAAACGACTTCATTACCCAGGGCATTGTCAAAACTCTCTTTGAAATGCTCCGCATAAAATTTATCAAGCACATCATGGCGGGCTGAGGTGAGTCCATTGCTTGCAAGCCCGCTGTTGTATTCCGATTCGTATGTTGCTTTCCCGTAGCCTGCCAGTCCAACAATAACATCACCGGCTTTGATCTTTTCATTGCTGATGATCCTGTTTTTCGGCCAGCGGCATGTCATCGTTCCATTTACGGCCACCGTTCTTACCACATCACCTACATCAGCGGTTTCGCCGCCGAGGTAATGAATATTTACCCCGAATGTGCGCATGTTCTCAAAGAACTGCCTTGAGCCATCAATGATCTGTTCGAGCACAGCGCCTGTGATGAGATGCTTATTCCTGTCGATGGTAGAATTGAAAACAATATTATCATAGATCCCAACGCAGAGCAGGTCATCGAGGTTCATCACGATCGCATCCTGTGCAATGCCTTTCCATACGGATATATCGCCGGTCTCTTTCCAGTAGAGGTATGCAAGAATGCTCTTGGTTCCTGCGCCATCGGCATGCATTACATTCACATAAGCATCATCATGCCCCAGGTGATCGGGATAAACCTTGCAGAAAGCATAAGGAAACAACCCGGGCTCAAGGTTCCGGGTAGCTGCATGAACTTCTTCTTTCTGGGCAGAAACACCGCGTTGACTGTAAAGGCTTGTCATGCTGCAAAACTATATTCCAATTATCAATAAACCATTAATAAATTATCAAGTAGTTTTGCACCGCATCTTATGAATGTACATACGAATATCGACCAGTTGCCTGTGTTCAAAAATGCCGTGATCACCATCGGCACTTTTGATGGCGTACACCAGGGACATAAGCAGATCATCAGCCAGTTGGTAAAGGAAGCCCATGCCATAAACGGCACTTCCGTAGTCATCACCTTCGACCCTCATCCAAAAAAAATTGTAGGCGATACGCAGAACCCGGTTTCATTGCTGAACAGTCCGGCTGAAAAATACCAACTGCTTCAAAAAGCCGGTATCGGGCACATCGTTGTGGTTCCGTTCACAAAAGAATTTGCTGAACAACCTGCCTCAAGTTATATCAGGGATTTCCTGGTGGCAAAATTCCATCCTCATACGATCATCATCGGGTATGATCACCGTTTCGGGAAAGACCGTGCCGGCGATTATCATTTACTGGAAGCCGAAGCCCTGCGTTTCGGTTATATTGTAAAAGAGATACCGGAACATGTATTGCAGGATGTAACGATCAGCAGCACCCGTATCAGGAAAGCGTTGGTATCAGGCGATATTGATACGGCCAATAAATTCCTGGGTTATGAATATTTTTTCAGCGGAATTGTTACCGAAGGAAATAAACTGGGAAGAACGATCGGTTACCCTACAGCCAACTTATCACTTACAGATTCCAACAAACTGATCCCGGCCAATGGCGTGTATGCCGTTAAAGTGGGGGTTGAAGGTTTCAATGAAACCTTTGGCGGCATGATGAACATTGGCACCCGCCCAACCGTTGACGGCTCCAAGCTGGTGATTGAAGTAAATATTTTCGATTTCGATGAAATGATCTACGGCAAAAAAGTAACGGTGATGCTGATAAAGAAACTGCGTGAGGAGGTAAAATTCAGCGGACTGGAAGCTTTGAAGGAACAATTGGGGAAAGACAGGGAGGATGCGTTGAGGATACTGGAGGGATGAAGAGGTTCAAGGTTGAAAGTTTAAGGTTGAGAAGGTTTAGGGGCGGGGTGTTTTTTTGGGAGAATTTTTATCTTTATGGGCTGCATGGTTGATTCAACATTCAACATTCAACATT
>JAFDXA010000342.1 GCA_018268185.1 Bacteroidota bacterium | reverse complement strand
TGGCCCACATGATAAGCGTAATGGGCCAGTTGCCTGTTAATGGCTTCTGTAACCGTTTGCCCCATGTTCCGGATGAATATCTCTCTTTCAAGTTCAGCATCTGTTAGCGGAGTAATAGCATTAAATAAACACTGCCAGCCTTCATTCCACTTTTGCATGAGTTCATCCCTGGAAGCAAAGCTGCCTTCAAACTCGGCATCACGATCTCTCCATTCTTTTTCTCCATCTGAATGTAAAAAGTCGGTCCACCGTGAAAGCATATTTCCCCAAAGATGTTTTACAATGATGGCGATGCTGTTACTTTCCTCGTTGTATTGCCAGTTCAGTTTTTCCGGGGGTAACTGGTTGATCGTTTTTTCGCCTAACAGTTTGTAGAATTCAAATTGTTTGATGATGCCTGGAAGAAATGATGAAGACATGTTGAATGTTGAATGTTGAATGTTGAATGTTGAATGTTGAATGTTGAAATCAGCTTCGGTATATAAAGATACCAAAATGAGTTTAGGATTTGCAGTGTTATAATTTGTAAACCTGCTGTTAAAGGCTGTCTCGTTACATTTGCTCTGCATGTTTAAATCCGGGGTAATGGCTATCTTGTGGTAATTACATTTCAATGAAAGCATTGTTATTTAATACAAACTGTTGCGTACTATTCGGCCTTTTGTTTTTGGGAGGAAGTTTAAAAGCACAGAATCCAGACAGTGCTGTGGTTAGCCTTAAACCAATCATAGAAACAACTCAGCCAAAACAGCAAGGTTGTCATAGATTCAGACCGGTAGCGTATGCAATTCCGGCCTTAATGCTTACCTATGGGATTGTATCATTGGAAAATCATGAACTGGTTAAGCTTAACCATAAGGTAAAGGAAGAGGTTTGGGAAGAAGGCACACAACGATCTGCCCGCCTCGATGATTACATCCAATATTCACCTGCGGTAGCTGTTTATGCGTTGAACCTGGCAGGTGTAAAAGGAAAAAACAATTTCAGGGACAGATCAATGATCTATGCTATGTCAAATCTTTTTGCATACAGCATGGTTTATCCCCTTAAAAAATTTACACATGAACTCAGGCCTGATGGATCTTCCTACGAGTCTTTTCCTTCCGGCCATACAGCAGAAGCATTTTTGTCGGCAGAGTTTTTACGCCAGGAATACAAAGATGTATCTCCGTGGTACGGTATGGCGGGCTATACAGTAGCAGCAGCAACCGGCTTTTTGCGGGTATACAATAACAAGCATTGGTTAAGTGATGTTGTTGCCGGTGCAGGTATCGGCATCGCCTCTGCAAAACTGGCTTACTATGTTTACCCATATATCCAGAAAAAGATATTCCGCAAAACCAGGGCGCATGCTTTCATTATGCCTTACTACGAGGGTACACAAGGCGGTTTTTCCATGGTCTATAGCTTTCATTGATGAGCATCAATGCAGGCTGATCACTCTTGTGATCAACCATTTGTTATTGCTGTACTTCCACACCACTACAAAATTTGCGTAAGGAGATTCACTGTTTTCAGCAATATTATGAAACCTGTGTTTGCCGAGTTCAATGGCGCCAAATCCTGGAACGGGTGACACTTCTATACTGCCGGGTTTAAGTTCGCGGCGAACTTTATTGCATACATATTTCTTTACTGATTCTACCATATCCGTTTTGGATTTCGATAGTCCTCCTTTGTCGTGGTAAAATTCCAGGTCTTCAGAAAAAAGCGATGCATACACTTCCATGTTACAGTTATTATAGGCATCAAAAAGTGTACTGTCTAGTTTTACGATTGTTTTGTAAAGACTGTCATTGTCACTATTTGTTTGAGCGATCAGTTTTGTGGAAATAAAAGAACATACAAAGAACAGGCAGATAGCGGTTTGTTTCATGAGCTTACTTTTGATAAAAGTAAAACACCTGCCGGATATACAGCAGGTGTTTTATAAAATACAAAAGATATTTACAGCGTAAAGGAGATATGCATCATGGCCCTGTTATTGGCTTTTACAATTCCAGAAGCAAGATTCTGTGAGAATGGCGTTTGAAAATTACCACCAATAGCTATTTTTTTATAACTGATCTCCATGCCTGCTGCGCCAGATAAAAGCCTGCCTCCCGAAGCGCTTACTTTAAATCCATTGTCATGGTCCAAAGCTGAATTTTCATAAAATACACCCAGGTTTGGAACGATCACCAGTTTCTTTTTAACACTGAACTTATAATAAACCTGGGCATTGAGGTTGTATTTATTGCCGTACCTGTAATGATATTTATTATTGTTGGTTATCTTATAATTTCCTGTAAGGTTAAGGCCGAGATCCTGTAACCTGATATCATACATCGCTGACAGATTATAATCAACGCTGCCCGTTCCCAACTGGAAAAGGTTAAGATCAGTGCTGCTGGAAGATTTATCGGCCGGACTGTATTTTCCTGTTGGCAGCTTGATGCCGGCGCCCAGCCAAAGACTTTGCACCAGCAGGTTCGATTTCATTACAGTTGACCTGCTGTTCAGCAGCCGGTAATAAGCCCAGAGATTAATATCACCCAGTCCGCTTTTACTGCTTTTAGCGCCCTGGTTTGTTCTTTCATTGAAGCTGTAGGGCACGGTGGCCATCACCCTGAACTTCTTACCGATGTTCCATCCTCCCCAGGCTTCCATCACCTGGTAATGCTCGTTGGTTGTAAGATAAGTACGGTTGCCATCAACGCCCAGGTGCGTGAGCATAGAATTATACCTGTACCGAAGCCCGAAAATATGTTTCCGGAATTCAGGCAGCAAACCAATATAATTACTGCCAACGCCGCATCCGCAGATTTCACAAGCTGATGAGGAGAGTGCAAAGAGGCTTAGTATGAACAGGAATGATATGCGTTTCATGATTTCCTGGTTTTATTTTTTAATGTTCTGCCAGCAATGTATTTCTTACGAAATTTTTGTCGTTCAATGTTGCAAGAAAAGCCAACAGGTTTTCTCTTTCCGTTGCAGAAAGTGGAATGCCGGGCTGCGCTCCTTGCAGGAAGAACGGATCAAGGTTAGGAGTAAGCTGCACACTACCGGTATAATGATCCAATACGGCATCCAGTGTAAAGAACCGTCCGTCGTGCATATAAGGAGCCGTATAGGCAAGGTTGCGCAGGCTAGGTACTTTAAACCTGTATTTGTCTGTATCATTTAATGTTACCGGATACCGGCCCATATCATTCACGCTGGTAATGCTCAAACCATTGTTGCGAAATGAATGGTCTGTAAAAAGTGGCTCTGAATGACATTCACTGCATTTCTGCCTGAACACAGCATAGCCCTGCTGTTCGCTGGATGAAAACACTGTTTGATTGCGTATTACACTATCATATTTTGATTCGCTGCTTACACACATCAGCATAAATTGGGACAAAGCTTTCAGAAAATTATTACTGCTGATCTCACTTGTTCCAAAAGCTTTCTTAAACAAAGAAGGGTATTCGGCATGGTTTCGCAACCGGTTGAGTACGTTCACCAGCGTATCATCCATTTCAACATGATTGGTAATGGGAGCTACAGGTTGAAGATCCAGGTCGAAAATGCCTCCATCCCACATAAAAGTGGGGCTCCAGGCCAGGTTCATGATAGGAGGGCTGTTCCTTTTTCCCAGCCGGTCGTGAATACCATGGCTTACACTGTGCCCCGGGTGTGAGAATGAACCCGTTGGTATATGACAATTACCGCAGCTTATCGTGTTGTTGGCAGAAAGGATCGGATCGTAGAATAACTTTCTGCCCAGTTCAAATCCTTCTTTTGTAACCGGGTTGGTTTCGAAATGATATACTGTATTCGGAAAGTTAGAAGGTTTCTGGAAACCTGTGAACACATCCGCAATTTCATCTTTGCTGCAGGCGGCAATGCCCGCAACAAAGATGAACAGTATTATAAAATGTTTGCGGTGCATGTTGGTTAGTTTTCAGTGTGATCATGCCTGAACATAGCTGAATAGTTGTTCGCTATAGTTGTACTGTAAGGATCAAACATCACCATAGGATTGGCTGCGATGCTTACATTGGAAGATCCGTTGAACATTTTCAGCACGTCTACCATGAGATGGATATTTGTTGATTTTCCTGATTTAACCTGTGGTACACCACGTGCTGTAAGATCAAGTGTAACTTTTTTAATGTTATTGATAGTACTTGAGGTCATACCGCCAAATCCGCCGATATGGTACATATATTCACCCATCATCGTTGAAGCTGGTGAAGTTCCTTCCATTTTAAAGAAGATATATCCGCTGTTCCATGTCCAGTACATGTCAGATGCAACACCTGCAGGATCAAGATTGCCGGTGCGCTGACTAAGATCCATAGTAGAACGAAGGCTGTCAACACCAACCAGGAAGCTGATGGTCTTGTATTCACCTTCAGGAATACTCAGGAGCGGTTCGTGGGTATTCTCATCACTTTCGTCAACCAGGAAATAGCAGTCTTTTTGCGGAACCGTGTAAACTGTTCCATCTGTACGGGTGAGTACAAAATTGCTCACGTAATATTTCAGTTTGGTAACTGTAAAAGATTCGCCAGCCGCATTGGTATAAGAACCGGTGTTTAATGCAAGGTCAGCGGCGCCAACAACATTGTCGAATTCAACTGACAAGTCGGCCTTTACATTAGAATCATAAGCAGGAGCGTCATCTTTTTTGCAGGATGTTGCAAAGAGGGCAGTAAATAAAGAGATATATAAAAAGTTTTTTGTGTTCATTGTTGTTAAGATTTTAAATATGAAACCATAGCAATACACACAGGGGCGCACGCCATTTGCGTTTCATTGTTTTACATTCATGAAATAATAAGAAAGATTACCAATGTGGGTACATCGGCATAAAAACAATTAATCTTAACAACGGCCAGGGGGATGGAAAATGCTCCGGGCAATTTTGATTTCCTTGGCAACCGGTAATCGTGGAAATTCTTTTTCCTTAATGGGAGAGAATGTTGCCAGGTCGTTTGTAAAAAATGATTTGGAAGATAAAATATTCTCGTTTTTATTTTCGCTCTTGCGATCAGGATTCTGTGCGTCCTTTTTTTCCTGTTCCTTCAGTTTTTTCATCATCTGGCACTTTCCGTTACAGTGCATTTTAGGACGGGATTTATTCTCGCAATTCTTTGCATAAGCCGCCGTGTTGGCTGCATAGTCGAATACTATAAAAGCCTTATAGAATGTCTGGCAGGTAAAGGTAACCAGGAACACAAGGGCAGTTATGATCTTTAAAGAATGCATTCAGCCGCAAATGTAATTCATTTTGTGTGGAGAAATATGACCGTATTCATATTTCGCTATGACTTTGCCAGTTTTATAATGTCGGGAATTTCTAATATGTTCTTTTCATAGCCATGGCTTGAGGCATTGATCATCGCCATGCCGAGTTGCTTAAGACTTGATATATAACGGGGTAACAAAAGCCTGATTACAGGAAGAAGCCAACCCAGGTATTTATAGAACGACAGGGTGTTTTTTAAACCTTTTGTAGGCTCAATAATGCCTGGCCTGAAATTGTACACTTTTTTAAAAGGCAGTTTTACGAGCGCATTTTCAGTTTTTCCTTTAATGCGGGCCCACATGCGTTTGCCTTTTTCGGTGCTGTCGGTTCCGGCACCGGAAACATAACAGAAAGTCATTCCGGGATTTAAGGCCGCAAGTGTTTGTGCAAAATGAGTGGTAAGTATATAAGTTGCCTGGAAATACTTTTCTTCATCCATTCCAACGGATGAAACACCGAGGCAAAAAAAGCAACTGTTGTAACCGGTAAGCTGTTCCTCCAAAGGTTGTATGTCAAAAAAATTGGCATGTATGATCTCTTTCAGTTTCGGGTGATTGATGCCACAGGGTTTTCTTGTAAGCACAAGTACCTTTTCAACGGATGGGTGTTGCAGGCACTCGTGCAATACGCCTTCACCAACCATACCCGTAGCTCCGGTGAGTATCACGCTTAATATCGCATTTTGGTTATTTGTCATACAGCAGCTCTTCAGCATTTGAGCATAATTGCCCGCTTTCTTATCTAAAATACATTATTCATACTTCAACTGTTTGTTAAAACCCGGTTTCTAAAGCAGGTTCACCAGTAACCTCACCTGGCCCAGGTGGTAGGCATCGTGCTGGATGATGCCGTGAATATGTTCATAGTAATTCATGTTGTTGTTTGGATAGATTTTTTCAAACCCACTTGCCTTGAAACTTTTTAAGAACTGCAGCCATTCTTCCTGTGTTTGCTCAAAAGAATCAACCGTATTTTGCCAGTTAGCTTCAGAGATATCTGTAACCGGTTGAAAGTAATTGTGCCCAGGAGTAGTGATCACTTTGCCATTTACTCTTTGCAACACATTTCTCCGCCAGGCTATAAGGTGGTTCACTATTTCCCAAATTGAATTTACGTTTGGCCTGATCTTTTTTGCAGCCTGCTTGAAACTTAGTTGCAACAAAGTGTCTTTCACGTTTACATCAATCCATGGGCTGCCCTCATAAAGTTTTTCAAAGAGTGACGCAATTCTTTTTGTTTCTTTCATACTTATGGTAAAACTATAAATTATTTGTGAGGAGAGAGTTTGGCATTGCGTGTAATTCTTATATCAGGAATTCCAGTTTTCATTTTTTGAGGTCATCAATCCAATCATCATTACCAGGGCTGTAAGAATGATTACCTGGATGATCAGGGAATTATTAACCAGGTGGATTGAATCAGTAGGGTCTATAGACAGGAACAACAAAATGGTGATAAGCCCACGTGGTGCAATGAACAGCAAAGGTTGCATCGGGATATTGATCATTTTGAGCTGAACTGCTCTCAGCAGGTATATGGCTACACAAATGCCGACAGCCCAAACGAAAGTGTCAGGATTAAGTAATTCCTTTGTATTGATCAGGTATCCAAATAAAATGAAAAACATTGTGCGAATAAGAAAAGCTCCTTCTGTAACAAGGTCTTTGAATTTATGCACTTCTTTATTCATCCCTTCCGGATTGAGTTTCTGTATCCAGCAGAACTGTTTCAGTTCATCAATATTGCCGAGGAACAATCCAAATACAAGTATAAATATCAATCCCGGGAGATGAAAGATTTTTGAGATCGCATAGATCAAAATAACCAGCAGTATGATCGGAATGTACTTTATGTGGTGATCTATCTTGTTTAACAGGAAGGCCAGCCCCACGGTAGCAATAAATGAAACTCCCGCCATCAACAGAAATTCTATGATGAATATTCCAAAAGTTTGAAAACCAAAATATTGATTGAGGGCCACGAAATTGAAAAGCAACACCCCGATTATATCAGAAAAACTGCTTTCGTAAATTATGAATTCACGTTTTGACATTGATAGTGACCTTGCACTGGGGATAGCAATGGCGCTGCTGATGATCGAAAGTGGTATTACACTTACCAGGTTGGATTTAAAGTCAGGTTCGCCAAAGTAACGGAGTATCCAGGCGAGTCCAAAAGCCAGGATCATCAATGGGAAAAAGGAGCTTATGAATGATCTTTTTATAACAGGTATCTTGGTTTTGTTGAACTCCAGTTCAAGGGAGCCTTCGAGCACGATAAGAATAAGTCCGACTGTTCCGAGAACCGGTAATATGCCAGACAGGTCAGGGATCGATATGGAAAAATACAACGTAGCCTGGCGCAGCAGCCACCCCATCAACAGCAGGAATATTACAGCAGGGATTTTTGTTTTGGATGCTGTAAGGTCAAAAACATAGGCTGTAAGAATGAGCGTACAGAGTAAAATGATGATCGTGGTGGTCATAGAGGCTGATTGAATAAGGTGAAACGAACGGCTAACATCGTGTATGAATACTTTGTATCATGCCATTCTATTCCAGGGTCAGATTTCCCATGGCATATTTCAGGTTGTACCTGAATTGATATATCCTCCAGCCACTGCTTTGTTTCAATAAACCTAGTTCATAAGTTCCCGTATATTCCCTCGTCTTTCCTTTGCCGGCAGTTTCTTTATAATGGGTGGCAGTTGCATAAGCAAATACAGAAGCAGTAGTGTCGTGAATGCTTACTATGTAATTACCGGCAAGATGGTTAACAGAATCAATTCCCCGGAATCCCTTCTCCCATGATTTGCAGATATCCTCAGCAGTTTTTTCTTCTTTTTCACCACCCATCGAAGACATATCGAAGAATACTTCATGTGTTAACACTTCAGCCTTCAGTTTTTCCCATTCCTGCCTGTCTGTATAAACAAAAAGCCTGTTAACGATTTCAATTATTTCATCCCTTACTGAATAGGTTATCATAAATAAACTTTTAATGTAAAAAAATCGCCTGCAGGACGGGAACCAAAGAAATTCCTGATTATAAAGTTGGGTATTTTCTCTCTTATAACAAAAGGCCTGGCCGGAAATCATTATTTGCCAGACAGCGATTGTTTGAGTTGAATGATCCTGAATTTGATGCTGTCGTAGATCAGTCCGAATACAAGTGATCCGGAAGCAATGAGTAAAACATACAACTGTATGGTTGAATAGAATACACCGCCACAAACGCCGCCTGTGAAGAAGAAAAATATAATGGTAAGCCTCAGCCTGATGGAAGATCGCAATTTTGATTTTGCTTCGGGTGTTTTGTAGAAGAGCAATTGTGATAATTCAATGCCAAGATCAGTAAATAAGCCTGTGAGGTGTGTGGTACGTACCACCGCATTCGAAATACTTGTAACGAGCGAATTCTGAAGCCCCATGGCAAAGAGCAGTGAATAGGCAACAATATCGGGATGTGTATCTATAAAGTGTTTTCCCAAAAAGGGGAGCAGTGATAATATAATGATCTCAACTACGATGGGAACCACGAAAATGTATCTCTCGCTTCTCCGGGAAACAATCTCGATCACGAAGTTTGAAAAGAAAGAACCGAGAAAAAAGAAGAATATGTATAAGAAAAATACCAGTGCGTTCAGGAAATTCAGTTTAAAAACCTCGTCGATCAGGAATGCGAAATGCCCGGTAACATTGGTGGTAAGTCTTTGCACGGATAGAAAACCAGCCACATTTACAATGCCTGCTACAAAGGAGAGCAGGGATGCTATCCTGAGGTTGTGCGATAAGGTCCTGGTATCTCCCCGATGTTTGAACATGTAGCGCCGATTATCTGGCTCTGATCAGTAATGATGTAAAATGCCTTGTTTTAACAGGACTAAAATTAGCGATTACTATTTAATATCAACAGCATTGTAACACAGAAGCGATGAATTGGGGCGCAAAATTTATGAATTCACTTCGTGCAGAAGTCGGCCGGCCTGCAAAATGATCTTATTGTAATTTTTCCAAACCATGCTTGAGAAAAAAAGCAGGAAAGCATAACCGATCATTATTGCCATAAATAGATAATGTTTACTGTTCGTAATGGCATTTGCCCCGAATATCTTTACTGATACAATGATCAGGGAAACCAGCAGGAGGTGGGCCAGTATGAAATTTGATTTCTGGAGCCGGCAGAATTTTATCTTTTGCGTAGCGAAGTCTTTGATCGTTTCGGCATAAGGCTTTGTGATATTTCCGGTTTTGTAGAGCTGTTCGATGCTGAACCAGCTGATAACAGGCAACAATAATAAAATGGATATTGACAGGTAACCAGCGACCTCAAAAGCTATGCTGTTGAGCCGGTAGAAATTGAGCCCGATAAAGATTGCACCAAAGACGCAGAAAAGGCTGCCAGTTAATTCAGGAATAACGATTCTCAATAAACGGCTTTGTATTTTTTGCCGTGTTATTTTATTCAATACTGAAACATTAAAAGCTACATTTTCCTGGGTTT
>JAFDXA010000341.1 GCA_018268185.1 Bacteroidota bacterium | reverse complement strand
TTCACAAATACATCATAAGTACCCGGTGCAAGACCATTGAATATCGGTGAAGACTGGTATGTATTTCCATCTATACTGTAAGTATATGGTCCAACACCACCTGTACGGAAAACGTGGATCTTACCATCGTTATCATCGCAGTCTTCTGCATCGTCAACGGTGCTGGTAACCACGATCGGGTTCAGGTTCAGGATCACATTCTTGGTACCTGTACAACCACGAGAATCTTTGATCCAGATGGTATAGTTACCGGCTGCCAGGTTTGCAAATGTTGCTGAGTTCTGGTAGTTAGAACCATCTTTACTGTAAGTGAAAGGAGCTGTTCCGCCGATCGGTGTTGCCTGAATCGCTCCATCGTTTACGCAGGTACTTACATCGTTCTTGCTGATGGTCATATCGAGCGCCGCACCCTGTGCAACCACTGCGCTGGTTAAACCGATACATCCTTTTGAATCCTTCACATAACATGCATAGGTACCGGCAGGCAGGTTGAGGTATTTGTTGTTGCTCTGGTAATTCGTTCCATCCAGGCTGTACTGGTAAGGAGGAATACCACCTGTTCTGTATATTTCTATAGAACCGTCGTTACCGCAACTGCTCGCAGGCCTTACGAATGGTGATACCACTACCGGTGGCGCTGCGGCTACCAGTACCTGTTTGGTGATCACGCAACCGGCTCCGTCTTTCACATAAGCTGTATACATGGCCGGCGCCAGGTTCAGGAAGGTATTGCTTACCTGGTAGTTTGTTCCATCCAGGCTGAAGGTATAAGGCTGAACACCTGCATTTGCGTACAGGATGATAGAACCTGTGTTGCCGCAACCTGAAGAGATACTTCCGTTGTGCGTAATGTAAGCGGCGAATGCATATTGAATGTGCATACCTGTAATGCTTCCGCTGCAACCATTTGCATCGGTGAAAGACACATCATAGAAACCGATATCCAGGCCGGTAAGGTTGGCTGTATTACCTGCAGTGAATGGCGTATGAGCGCCGATGCCTGTCATACCTGTCCAGCTGTATGTATAAGGTGCAGTTCCCCCGGTAGCTGTTACGTTGATCGTTCCGTCTGGTAAGCCACCGCAAACACTCACATAAGTGCGGGTAAACGTTCCTGTTGGAGGAGCTGTTACAGTGATGGTACCACCCAATGAAGCCTGTGTACAGGTTCCTGTTGTTGTTACTGTATAGTTATAAACACCCGGTGCTGAAGGCGTACCACTGATGCTGAATACACCTGCATTGTACAATCCTGTTACACCTGAAGGCAATCCTGTTGCAGAAGCGCTGGTTGCTCCACCACCTACTGTGTAATCTATCTGTGCAATGGCACTGTTATTACATACGGTTTGTGTGTTGCTTCCGGCAGAGAGGCTGAGTGTTGCGTTAGGATTGATGGTAATGGTACCGCTTAATGAACTGTTCACGCAAGGGCCGCTGGTAGTTACGGTGTAATTGTGTGTACCTACTACGGTTGAACTACCACTGATGGTGAATAAACCTGCGTTGTAAGAACCGTTGATACCTGAAGGCAGTCCGGTTACAGATGCGCCCGTTCCACCTCCGCCTATAGCGTAAGTGATGTTGGTGATACTGATGCCGGTACATTTTGTTTGATTGTCTGTACCAACTGGTGATGATAAACTGATTGTTGAGTTTGCATTGATGGTTACTGCAGAAGTTGTGCTGCTGCAACTGGTTGTTCCATCAGTAAATGTAAATGTTGCTGTTCCTGCTGAAACCGGCGTAACAACACCTGCATTATTCACTGTTGCATTGGCGCTGTTGCTGGCCCATGTACCACCGGTTGCTGGTGATAATGTTGTTGTTTCACTTAAGCAGATCGGGTTGTTACCGGTAATGCTTACTACAGGAGTTGGCTTGATCTCGTAAGTTGTTGCAGTACGGCAACCCGGTACATTAGAACATTCAGCATAGAATGTAGTTGTACCTGCGGTATTGGTATTGGCAATACCTGAGTTAAGCACACCAACCGGGTTAAATGGTGAACCAGACCCAATGGAAGAACCACCTGTTGAAACTGTATACCAATCAAGACTACCTGGTACCGTGTAAGTAACCGTTACCCTGATATAATCTACAGTCGCTGTTCTGCCACCAATGAAATCATTATTAAGAACTGCAAGTGCCACACCGAATCCGCTGTTGTTGATATCAGACGCAGACCAGGTTAAACCCCACAGGTCTGTGTTGCTTGCATAGTTTGCAACTGTAAATGAAGTTGGCCAGTTGCTTCCTGTAACCGCTTTGTTATTACCGCCAGTCTGGATTGTTCCTCCTTTAACCATGTACAGGAAGCTGTCTCTTACCCCACTTAAGCCCGTGGTTCCATTTCTGTTAATGCTTACCTGGATACCTTTGATAGTTGCATTTACAGGGATGCTGAAACCATAATTGCTGGCCACAAGGTAGTTGGAAGTTCCGCTGGCACCCATGGCAGCAGTTGCATAAGGTGTTCCTGCTGTTGTAATATTACCCGGGTTAGTCCAGGCAGTACTACCTGTTCCGTTGTTATTGGCTCCTGTTCCTGAAGTTAACGGTCCAGCTGTTTGGTCTGTTCCACTAGGGCAGGTTGAAGAAACAGTCATACTTCCGGCTGCTGTTCCCTGGCAGATACTTACACCTGCAGTAACCGGCAGTGGGTTAACTGTAATTGTACCGCCCAATGAAGCCTGCGAACAAGGACCTGTTGTAGTTACTGTATAGTTGTAAGTACCCGCTGTTGTTGGTGAACCGCTGATGGTAAACACACCGGCATTGTAAACACCGGAAACACCGGCTGGCAAGCCTGTAACGTTGGCTCCTGTTCCTGATCCGCCAACAGCATAAGTGATATCTGTGATCGGCGCTTCTTCACAAACCGTTTGGGTTGTTGTAGCACCGGCTGATTGTAATGTAAGTGTTGAATTAGGTGTAACGTCAATAGTACCACCGAGCGACACGTTTGTACAAGGTCCTGTAGTGGTAACTGTATAATTAAACGTACCGGATGCATTTGGTGAACCACTAATGGTATACCTTTTGGTTCCCGAGTTATAAGACCCGGTAACACCGCCTGGTTGACCAGATAATGTTGCTCCGGTTGCACCACCTCCCAGTTGATAAACTATACTGGTGATGGCTGTATTGATACATTTTGTCTGGTTGTCGGTACCCACAGCTGAGAAAAGCGTCATGGTTGAATTGGTATTCACCGTTACCGCCGAAGTGGTATTTGAACAACCTGTTGCCGTTTCAGTAAATGTAAATGTTGCAGTACCTCCTGTTAAACCGGTTACAAGTCCGCTGTTATCTACAGAAGCTACGGCAGGGCTGTTACTAACCCAGGTTCCACCTGTTGCAGGAGAGAGTTGTGTTGTTGCACCTGTACAGATAGCTGTACTTCCGGTTATACTTACTATTGGTTGCAGGATATCTACTGTTATGTTTTGAGATGCACTAACACAACCGGTAGTACTGTTGCGAACAGTAAGGGTTCCGTTATAAGTACCTGCAGCTGCTCCGGCAGGCACAACGAGGGTAAAGTTTCCTCCACCTGGTAATGCGGCATTGGTTACATCTACAAATCCCGCTGTATTTGCTGCAGAATTATAGTTAATGCTATATTGGTTAGGTGAATTGGTTGTTGTAAATGAAAGCAATGCTGAAGTTGTACCACGGCATACACTTGGGTTGGTACCTGTTGATACTGTTGGAAGATCAACAACCGTTACGGTAATCGGGTAGCTTACACTCACACAACCCGAAGTACTGTTGCGAACTGTAAGTGTTCCGTTATAAGCTCCCCCCGGCGCTCCGGCAGGAACCGTTAAAGTAATTGGTGAAGCAGGCAACGTTGCATTGGTTACATCTGTAAAACCGGCAAGGTTAGCCGCAGCATCATAATCTATGCTGTATTGGTTTGGCGATCCTGTTGCACCCGTGTATGAAAGACTTGCACTGGTGGTTCCTGAACATACCGAAGGATTTGCTCCCGGCGTGATGGCAGGCAGTGCATTGATGGTTTGATTGGCAGATACAAATTCTGTATTACCGGGCCCTACCACACCATTGTTATCTCCAAACCATGAAACGCCTTCATATACGATATCAAAAGTGAGATTATTGGTTCCCGCTGAAAGTGCAGTTGTATAACCCAGGCCGGCATTATTGGAAGCTGTGATAGGAATTACATAAGTCCCTGTTGCACCCGCCGCCAGGTTCTGGGCATCTACACGTACGTGGTAGTCTGTCCAGTTAGCTCCATTGGTATTCCATTTGGCGCCAATATTAAAATCATTGCCGCTGCCATCAATCCAGGCAGCAGAACCAACATTCTTGATCTGCACAGTTACATTTCTTGTTTCACCGGCGCACCAGGTTGTTGATCCAAGGCTCATACTTACCAGTTGGCTTGCATAAGCGAGTTGTGCTACTGATCCATCCACATCCACACCGTGGAAGTTACCTGCGCCTGTTCCCTGGCAATCGAAACGATAGGTTGTTGTTGTACTGGAGTTTGCATCCGTACCATACACCCTGAATGTAACTGGTGTTGTTCTGTTCTGAAGTGCTGTTACGCCGCTAAGTGTTATGGTTCTGTTGTTGGCACTGGTATTGGCCGGCGTCCAGGTTGACAGGTTACTTGCATAACTGTCGTCGCCGTAACGCAGGTAAACATCAAAAGAAGATGCTGTAGAAGAAACCTGGTCCCTGATCTTTAAAGATGTAATCGACATTTTATAACCTGCCGCCGGGGTAATGGTAAACTCGTAATAGTCGTTATTGCTGGTAGTCAGCGTTGACGAAGTTGACCATCCGGTTGAACTGAAACCGTTGGTGGCACTGGACCCTGAGAGTCCTGCACCCCGGGTAAGGGTAGAAAATGTTACATTGGAAAGTACTCCTGTAGCGGTAACCGAGGTCGGCGTTCCGCTAAGGCCGCACATTTCCCACCTGCCCATTGTTCCCTGGGCAAAGCTGTTGCTCATGCAAAACACCGTTGCAGCAAGCAACAAAACCAGGAATGTTCCCGGCCTGCGTAATGATGCTTTCATAATCGTTTTTTTACTGGTTAAGAATTGGTAAGCCGGTATCGGCACAGGCGTTTTCCCGTTTTGCAGATTTGACCCTCTGCCGCCGAGAAACTGCTCATGCAGTACGGATACAGTTTTGTGAAAACTATCTTGATTACCCGTTCGGGTTTTTGAAGATGATTTGAATGTGAGCAGATCAGCTACCCACACAAGGATGCGCTGTATATACACACGTACGATTGACCCTTTCATATGCTGAAATTTGATATAAAATTTTCCGTCTTTGGGGGATTGACCAAAGTCAATATTGACTAATCATGGGATAGGCGGACATAGGGGCATAGCAATAAAGGAGACATGTGTGCAGGTTCTTTCTAGGATCTTAAGAATAACGGAGATAAGTACGATTATCTCTGCAAAAAGGTTGATTGAATTAATGAAGGTTTTAAAGAGGAATGGTTGTAAGAGGTAGTATTCCGGAGGCTAAAATAGTATGGCATTTTGATATATGCAAGGAAAATGGAAAGATTTTTTACAACCGGTTAACAAAAATTATTTAACGGTCAATTTCAGGCGCTGCTGTTTCCTGATTTAGGGAAAAAAGAAAAATCCCGGCCTTGTTGCCGGGATTTTTTTAGAATATATTGAAAAGCTGCTGCTTACATATTGGTGGTGAGCGCCGCTTTGTTCAGGTATAAGTATGGATTGAACTCGGGCATCATTTTACGAAGTATAAATGGGACCATCTCATTATTATGAGCCAGTGCTTCTTTTTCAAGGTCATCCATCAGGTTGGTGAACTCTGTATTTGATTCATTGCTTTTTTTGGCTTTCAGAATCCTCGGGTGATCGGTTTCCACAAATTCTTCTGAATCTTTAAAGAGTTCTTCATACATTTTTTCCCCGGGGCGCAACTGTGTTTGCAGGATGGCGATGTCTTCTATCGGCCTCAAGCCTGCCAGTTGAATCATGCGTTTTGCAAGATCAATGATCTTTACAGGTTTGCCCATATCAAATAACAAGATGTCGCCCGACTTCCCGATCTTTCCTGCTTCCAGTACCAGGCGTGAAGCTTCAGGTATGGTCATAAAATAACGGGTTATATCCGGGTGCGTTATGGTGATAGGCCCGCCCTCACTGATCTGCTTTTTAAATGTTGCTACTACAGATCCTGCAGAGCCGAGTACATTTCCAAAGCGGGTAACGATGAATTCAGTTTTTGAATTTTCGTGATCACTCAGCGCCTGTACATACATCTCTGATATGCGCTTGGTAGCCCCCATTATATTGGTAGGATTTACAGCCTTATCAGTAGATATGAGTACGAATTTCTTTACGTTGTGATAAAGAGAAAGTTCGGCTATTAAACGGGTGCCGAATATATTGGTGAGGATAGCCTCGCAGGGAAACACTTCCATCAACGGTACATGCTTGTATGCGGCGGCATGAAAAACGATATCAGGTTTGTAAGTAGAAAATATTTTCTTCATCCTCGCTTTATCCCTGATGGATGCGATCTCAATATTAAGACTAACATTCTTTTTGTCTTTGTGTTTGAGTTCATATTCCAGGTCGAACAAACCTGATTCAGACTGATCAACAAGGATCATTCTCCTGAACCTGAGTTTGGTAAGCTGCCTGCATATTTCACTACCGATAGAACCAGCCGCTCCTGTAACCAGGATCGTTTCTTCTTCATATGTTCCCTGGAGGATATCATCAGGGAGATGGATCTCTTCTCGCTCCAGCAGGTCTTCAATATTGAGCTCTTTCACCTGGTTCTTCTGGAACAGGCCGCCTCTCCACTGGTTTGCATGAGGAATCATATTTATCCTGATGTTGAGCGGAGCGCAGATATCGGTGATGGCAATTTTCTTTTCCACCGATAATTTATCTATGCCTATATATAATTGGTTGACCTCTTTTTCCTGGAGCAGCGATGCCAGCTTTTCGCCTGTGGCGTTGTAAATGGGAAGTCCTGCAAGATTCTTTCCTATTTTAGCCGGACTGTCGTCAATATACCCGAGCACCACGGTAGGATTTTTAATATCCTGTTCCAGCACTTTTTTGGCAACCTGCCCCATGGCTCCGGCTCCATAAATAAAGGCTCTGTTAGTGACACCACCTTTTGCAACCGCCTTGAAGTAAACTTCTTTTACCAGCAACCTGAATGAAACAAGTGCGAAGATCACACCGAACAGGTTAATGAAAAGAATGCTGAGCGGAACTGTTTGTGCAATGGTGCTGCTGGCCGGCGCAGTTAAATACAACCCCAACCACAATGCGAACTGCAGTACGGCAAATTTTACAATACGTATGATGTCATTGATCTCCGAGTACCTGATGATACCCTTATAGATCGGGAATACAAAAATGCAGAGAAGATAAATTCCGGTGTTGATCAACAGTACCGGCACAAAGTTCATTACATGAGGAAGGTCAACCAGGAAGTGCCTTACCAGAACATACGCAAATAAAAAGATGCCTGTAATGAGCAGCAAATCACAACAAAAAATGATCCAACGGGGAGCAAATTTGTTAAGTAACCTTTTAGGCATAGTGTTCAGTTAAACTATAGTCTTTTAAAACAATAAATAAATCAACAGTTAACTCACGATTAACAAAATTAACAATTTTTATTTAAGGTTCTGGACTAAAGAAATGGTTGGGAAAGTATTCATGGGTACCTATACTCATACAATGTACGAAGTAATTTGGTATAAACGGCCAAAATATTCGGGAATACAATAAGTTAGGCAGGAGAATGAAACAGGTTTAATACCCATTCCAGGGCTTCAGAGTGGAAAAATTGTTTTTAAAATAATGTGGAAGTAATTGTAGAGAGAGGGGTTTTGGATAAAAACCATGTTCAGTTTTATCTTTTCGGGCATGATCTCATTGATGTAGGTCTGCTCGGGATCTGAAGAAAGAGCGAGGATTTCGTTTTCTTTTTTATAGGCAATAGAGGCCATATCGGTGATACCGGGCCTTACATGGAGTACTTTTTTCTGGTCGGCTGTGTACAGGTCAACATAACGCCTCACTTCCGGCCGCGGCCCAACCAGGCTCATATCACCTTTCAGTACATTGATCAGCTGGGGCAGTTCATCGAGTTTGTATTTCCGCAGGTAATACCCGGCATTGGTAATCCGGCTGTCTCTCCCCCCCACGGTAAGCAACCCGGCCTTATCGGCATTGATACGCATGGAACGGAATTTTAGTAACCTGAAATCTACCCCGTTTCTGCCCACACGAACCTGCCTGTATAATACCGGGCCTTTGGAATCAAGCGCTACCCAGATAGCGATGATGACCAGGAAAGGCGACAGGATGATGAGCCCGAAGAGTGAGAACAGTATGTCGAAAAACCGGATCAGGAATGAGGGACGTTGAAGGGTTAAGAGTTTAATGTTGAAGGTTGATTGCGGGATTTCTATTTCAACTTTTATCTATGCAACAATTACTTTATCATAAGCATCCACTACAGCCTTGATGATATAATCAACCTGCTCTGTTGTGAGTTGCGGGTAGATCGGTAATGAGATCTCTCTTGAATAATTATCAAAAGCCCTCGGGAAATCTTTTATGTCATAACCAAGGTCTTTGAACAGTTTCAGCATAGGCATGGGAATGAAATGCACATTCACGGCAACGCCGGTTTTGCTGATCTCATCAATAATGGCATCGCGTTGCTGTTCAGTAATATTTTTTATACGGAGTGCATAGAGGTGGCAGGATGAAGTTCGCTTACCGTCTTGCTGCGGAGGAACCTGCGCCCATGGCAGGTTTGAGAACGCTTTTGAATACTGATCAAAAACCCTTTTCCTTTCCAGCAACAGGTTATGATCGTATTTTTTTATCTGCGCCAAACCGATAGCAGCACAAACATCCGGCATATTTATTTTAAGGCCGAGATCAACGATATCATAACGCCATCCCCCGGCTTTGGATTTGGTGAAAGCATCTTTTGTTTGCCCGTTGAGCGACATCATCCGCAGCCATGCGTATTCAGCCTCGTTATCAAAAGGAGCCGGCAGGTTCAGGCAGATAACACCGCCTTCTGCAGTTGTAATATTCTTTACTGCATGAAAAGAGAAGATCGTTACATCCGTAAGCACCCCTGTTTCCATTCCATCAATCTTTGCGCCAATGGAATGGGCAGCATCAGACAGCACCAATATCCTGCCCAGCTTTTCCTGGTTTTTATGATTGGCCTTGAAGAGCGCCTTCACAGCTGGCTCATTCACCAGTTCATTTACGGCTGCATAGTCACAGGGCCAGCCTGCTATATCAACCGGCATGATAACTTTTGTATTGGGTGTAATTTTTTTTCTGACCTCATCAATATCAATGGTGAAATCATCTTTGATGTCGATCATCACGGGTTTTGCACCGCAATGCAATACCGATAATGCCGTAGCGCTGTATGTATATGCAGGCACAATTACTTCATCACCTGCGCCAACACCAAACCATTTGAGCATGAGCATGGCGCCGGAGGTCCAGGAGTTTACACAAAGCGCCTGTGGTGCACCACTCAGCCTGATCACTTCGTGTTCAAGTGCCTTTACTTTCGGGCCGGTGGTGATCCATCCCGACTGCAATGAATTAACTACTTCATCAATAACATCCTGGTCGATATAAGGAGGAGAAAAAGGAATGTTCATGTTATCTCTTTTTAAAAAGCCCTTTTAAAAATCCTGTACCATAAGCAAGGTGCAGGGTTAAAAAAGCGGCGATGCCGAAAAAAATATCTTTTATGTTTGAAAATGATTTTGCCAATATAGTTCCCGCCAATATAAAATACAATCCCAAAGGAAGTATAAATATCCAATGCCAGAAAAGTAAAAAGGGTAATGCCAACAGGTATGCTACAAAAGCCCCGGGCACCAGGTGGCGTATGCGTATGCCCGACCTGATCTTTTTAAGCACCATGGGTTTGTACAAACCATAGTAATAATATTGTTTCCAGAGTGATGCAAGATCTTCCCGTACGTAATACACAGATTCCATCTCTGGTTCCATCATGATCTTAAACCCGTAATGATTGAGCCGATAATGAAATTCATCATCCTGGTTGCGGATGAGGGCTTCATCAAACAACCCTACTTTATCAAAAACTTTCCTGTTGTAAATAGCCATGGCCACACTGTCAACATACATTCTTTTTTTTGATGTACGGAACTCAGTATCTCCTACCCCGAATTTAGAACTCATGCAAAATGCAATTACAGATGCCTGGGCCGATTTGCCTTTCTGGATCAAAGGGCCGCCAACTGCATCTGCTTCTCCTGAACGCAATATTTCGAGCCCTTTTTCAAAATAGTTGGAAGGATATTCAGCATGGGCTCCCATCAACGCAATGTATTCAGAACTGGTTTTACTGTATGCCAGGTTAAAGCCATTACTCACATACCTTGCTTCATTGTGAATGAGTGTGATGTTGGGATATTGCTGCTGCCAGCTTTTAATCTTATCGAGTGTTCCGTCTTTGCTTCCGCCGTCTATCAGCACAATTTCCTTATCGAGGGGCGCTGTGTTAATAACCGATTGTATCAGCGAATCAATAAACCTGACTTCATTGTAAACGGGAAAACAGATGGTAAGCGTTCTCATTTCAGTTTCTTGTAATAACCCATTACGGCTGTTTGACTGTGCTCCGGCAACCAACCGCATTTTTCATAAAATTTTCTTGCTCTTGCATTGGATACATATACAGAGAGCCTTGCATAGTCATAATGCTTCTTCGTGGCTTCGGCAATGAATACATCCATCATATCTTTTGCAATGCCCGAACCCATGGCATCAGGTGAAACACCGATGCCAACCAATGATATGATCTTACCGGCATATCGTTCGCCGGTTGTTTGTATGAATTTATTCAGTCCAAGTATGGTTTTAACCCGGAGCCATACCGACTGCAATATTTTTTTATGAACGAATATCCAGGGCCGTTTGGCCATTTCAATGGCTGCTGTTTTCAACAGGGCTTTGTTCATTCCTTGCTGGTAGCCCCAGGGTGCGCCTACAATATAACCCATGGCTTTTCCCTTTTCATTTTCTCCAACCACGTTAACGCAACCATCTGTTTGAAGAAACCATGCAAGAAATGCTTTTATATACTTTTTACCAAGCAGTACATTCAGGTGTTCTTTGAATGCCTCCATGTGCAGATCCGTAACTTCATCAAGATGCCTGTTTTCAAATCCCACTACTTTCATAATTCCTTCATCGCATTTTCAAAGCTGCTGAATTCATAACCTCTTTGCTTACACAATTCCAATATCCACACAAACCATTCTTTGTACAAAACATATCCATCATCAAAAAGCATATCGTGGAAATTAATCGTGAAGAAAGGAAGTTTTTTCTTCTCCGCTTCGTCAAGTTTATCCAGTGTGTATTGGCGGGCTATGTCCATGTTCTTATGTTCCGGCCTTACACTATAAACATCCATGATGGAGATAGGGAATTCGATCATGTTATTTACCCGGTAAGGATTTGCAATTTCATAATCAGTACTATCAAATGCATAACCTGCTGCGGCCAGTTTATTCCTGGTGCTTTCATCATTGCGGAGATAATGCATGCGGATGCCGAAACGATCAAGCCCGCTGATAGATTTAAACGTATCAAACTCTTCCTGCATGGCTTTTGCATCATTGTATGCCATTCCGTGCACGCCGGC
>JAFDXA010000340.1 GCA_018268185.1 Bacteroidota bacterium | reverse complement strand
CCCGGGGATAGTATCCGCTATAAGATCAATTACAGCAATATCGGGAATGATCATAGTGCCAATACGATGATCATCGATAATATACCGGTTGGAGCCTCTTATAAACCGAACAGTATTAAAATTAATGGTGTTGCCAAAACGGATGGATCAGGCGACGACCAGGCCGAATACGATCTTGCCAATAACCGCATCGTATTCAGGATAGGAACTGGAGCGAATGCAACTACCGGCGGTGTTGTAAATACAAGCACAAGTGGTAACGTAGAGTTCGATGTAATTGCTGCATCTTCCTGTGCCGTATTATCATGCGTGGGAAATATCGTAAACAAAGCTACTATCAAATACTCCGGCCAAACCTCTGGTGCAGCACTTGAAGATACCAGTGGTGTTGATATTGCCGGTTGCGTGGTGGCGCCTGTAGCAGTTGCTTTCACACCAGCGGGAGCATGTTTCTATCCGGCAGATACAGTGATTATCAACAGGTGCCCCGTAACAAGTGCTATGATCCCTTATGCCCGTTATGCAGGCTACAGGATCTATTCAGCCATGCCTTTTACCATTGCGAATATTTATAACCCAACCATCCCGGTTACGGCTTCCCGTGTGTATTGGGCTTATTTCAACAATGGTTCAGGTTGTTCCGATACAATCAAAATCAACATGATCATCACACCTTGCGCAGATATTGATGATGACAATGATGGTATCCCTGATTATGTAGAATTCGATGATACCAGGGCTACCGGTGATGACAATGGAAATAATATCCAGAACTGGAATGATGCTACCTATGCGATCGTGCCATGGATTGACCGTAATGGTGATGCTTACAATGACAATTTTGATTGGGGCGCTGATACCGATAATGATGGTGTACTGAACTTCCGGGATACAGATTTCTGGACTGGATGGGTGGATACCAATGGCGATGGTATCAATGATAAATGCGACAAAGACCTGGATGGTATTCCCAACCAGTATGACCTGGATAGTGATAATGATGGTATACCCGATACAGTTGAATCTTACGGTGTTGATACCAATGGCGATGGCGTAATTGATAATTATGTAGATACCGACAATGATGGTTTCTCCCAGAATGTTGACGCAAACAATAGTGGTGTAACCGGGTCGAAACTCGGGCTGGGTGCACAGGACCTCGATGGTGATGGTGTGCCGAATTATCTTGATACAGATAGTGACAATGATGGTATACCCGACGGACTGGAAGTGCAGGGAACAGATACAAACAACGATGGTAAAGTGGATGGCTTCGTAGATAATGACGGCGACGGACTTGCAGATGCTGTTGATGGTGATGTAGGCAATGATGGAGTTGCTGAGAATACCGCCAATGCATTGTTGAGAACAGGGCCG
The DNA here is from genome assembly GCA_018268185.1 of Bacteroidota bacterium. Taxonomy (GTDB): domain Bacteria; phylum Bacteroidota; class Bacteroidia; order Chitinophagales; family Chitinophagaceae; genus Ferruginibacter. The sequence goes on along the minus strand of JAFDXA010000340.1, from coordinate 6,119 downwards.
GATACATCTCCTGTTGATGGAAGAGCCGACAGTTACCCGTACAAGAACATGGATAACGACAGGAGACCTAATCCTTACGACCTCGACAGTGATGGTGATGGCATTGCAGATGTGATCGAAGCAGGTTTTGCAGACGCCAACTATGATGGTTTTGTTGATGGAGCCAGGGGGCCAGGCGGTTGGAATTCGGGACTGGATGCACAGCCAACGCTTACGCTTAATAATACTGATGGCCGCGGAAATCCGGATTATATGGATATTGATGCAGATGATGATGGAATACCCGATAATATAGAAGGCCAAACAACTGCAGGATATAAACTGCCGGCAAAAGCTGATGCTGATGGCGACGGTATTGATGATAGCTACGACGCTACCAATGGCTTTGGAGGTTCAGGAATATTTCTTTCTGATAAAGATGGAGATAACCTGCCCGATTATCGTGATCTTGATACGGATGCGGATGGTAAGGCAGATATCGTGGAAGGAAATGACTTCAACAGGAATGGTATTGCCGACGATAATGTTACATTAACCTTCCTTGATACAGACGGTGATGGACTTGATAACAGGTTCGATTCACTCACTTCAACGATCGACATCAGGGGAACATCCTATAACATGGGAACGGGCGGAACGGCTTCCGGTGATCCAACTCCGGGCGGACGCACACCGGTGCAGAAAACGCAGGCTTCGCAACTGGATCGCGACTGGCGTTATGTAGGTTATGTGCTGGATGCAGAAGTGCTTGAGTTCACCGGGAAATCGCAGATCAACAATGCCGTACTTAGTTGGGCGATCATTTCATCTGTGAACATCGATCGTTTTGAAATTGAAAGGAGTACTGATAATATGACTTTTGAAAAGGTAAATTCAGTGCCCGGGAATTTCAGTCTGAACGAACGGCATGGCTTTACCTTGGACGACAACATAGGGTTGATCAAATCTGAATTTATTTATTACAGGTTAAAAATTATAGCCAGTAACGGACAGATCAAGTTCAGCAACGTGATCGTGATCAGGAAGTACATCAACAAAACGATGGTGAACATCCAGCCGAACCCTGCAGCCAATTCTACAACGGTTTCCTTCAGCGCAGAGAAAGAAGGTGAAGTAACCATCAGGGTGATTGATGCAATTGGTAAAGCGGTGATGGTGAATACACAAAAAGTGTACAAAGGAAACAATGCTGTGCTGCTCAGTAATCTTTCCCGGTTCAACGATGGTGTGTACACGGTACAACTGATCATCAACGGAGAACTGGTTACGAAAAAGCTGATCATCCAGAACTGATAGATCCGAAAATCATATTGTGCATTTGTGAACTCCCGGTTTGCAAATGCACTTTTTATTTTCCGAATGGCCATACTGGTGTTTACTCGGGCCCTTTTGGCTAATTTTGCTGCGCATGTATACAGCAAAAAAATCATTGGGCCAGCACTTCCTGAAAGATGAATCCATCATCAGTAGGATAACAGAAGTGTTGAAAGAACACCCGTTTCACAATCTCCTCGAAGTAGGCCCGGGTACCGGCGCATTAACCCGTCATTTAATAAACATCCCCGGCATTGAATTCAAAGCCGTTGAACTGGATGATGAAAAAGTGCTGTACCTGCAGAAGCACTATCCCGTTTTACAGGGAAAGATCATTCACAATAGTTTTCTTGATATTGATAAACCCTTTGAAGCCCCATTTAAGGTGATCGGTAATTTTCCCTATAATATTTCTACCCAGATATTATTCAAGCTGCTCGAGTGGAAGGAAGATGTGCCGGAGATCATTGGTATGTTTCAAAAAGAAGTGGCAGAGCGTGCAGCGTCTGGCCCGGGTTCGAAGGTCTATGGTGTGCTCAGCGCCCTGGTGCAGGCATATTACCAGGTAGAATACCTGTTTGACGTGCCTCCCGGGAGTTTCAATCCTCCCCCCAAGGTGATGAGTGGCGTGATCAGGCTTACCCGGAAGCAGGAAATACTGCCGGTGAAATCCGACAGGGCATACTGGGTACTGGTAAAAACAGCCTTTAACCAGCGCCGAAAGACATTGAGGAACGCCGTTAAAGCTTTGTTTACGCCTGATGTGCTGCAGGAAGAAATCTTTAACTTGCGGGCCGAAGCATTAAGTATTGATGATTTTGCCTCTTTAACTTATAAAATGAAATAAATATGAGATCAGTTGTTGCAGTTTTATGTGTTTGCCTGGCTGCCAGTTGCGCCAATCCGCGATATGCGTACAGTCCCTCGGCGCATAATATGCCGGTGTTGACAGAAAAAAATGATTCCAAGATCGCCGTAGCATATTCCACCAATGCAGATGCAAATGCAAGCGACAATAAATATGACAGGAACCGCTCGAACGGTTTCGATGTACAGGGCGCTTATGCCATTACCAATCATTTTGCTGTACAGGCAAGTTATTTTGCCCGCAGCGAAGCTTCTTACCTGAGGGGTGAGTATTTCGACAGCAGTGCCGTGAAATACAAAAGAAACCTGTTTGAATTTGGTGTTGGAGGTTATACGCCAATCGACAGGAAGGGTAAGATCCATTTCCAGGCATTTGCGGGAGTTGGATTCGGAAAATTCAAGATCGATGAAAACGGTAGAGATAATGGTGGCTTGTTGTACAGCCGCTACCATTATTCAAACGTAACCAAGTTTTATGTTGAACCCGCCATTACTTTCAAAAGCAAGGAAATTTTTGCAGCATCATTGTCAACACGTTTCAGTGTGATCAAATTCGGCAGCATCAAAACCAACTACCAGCAGAGTGAAAAAGAAAGTTTCGATCTCGACAGTATCGGAAGGAATGCCATTGTATTTTTTGAACCCGCATTTGTAAACTCTTTTGGTATCAATTCACTTCCCGGACTGAGGCTGGAATACCAGCTTGGGTTAAGTTTACTCATGAGCCAGACGATTGTTGATTTCAGGCCATTCAATTTCTCTGTCGGGCTGGTATTTGATATTCCGAAACTCATTAAAGGAACCAGGGGGCGGAACGATTAATAACCGGCTATTTTTTTAAAAAGGGAATTCTGTAAAAATGGCGGTTCGCCGGTTCAGAATTCCTTTTTATTTAGGGTAAAGATCAAAGGCCTTGCATCCCTCATTCCTTCAATCCATACCCAATAATTTGTAATTTCGCCGTGTTAACAGCCGCTTGCTATAAGTATTGGCTGCCTAAAAATATTCTCTATGAGTTTTACTCCAAAACAGAAAGTCAGGATCGTTACAGCAGCCGCTCTATTTGATGGCCACGATGCTGCGATCAATATCATGCGGCGCATTCTGCAAAGCAAAGGGGCCGAGATCATACATCTTGGTCACAACAGGAGTGTGGCGGATATTGTGGAATGTGCCATTGAAGAAGATGTTCAGGGGATCGCCATTACCAGTTACCAGGGAGGCCATGTTGAATTCTTTAAATACATGAAGGATCTGTTGCAGGAGAACGGTTGTGGTCATATTAAAATATTTGGCGGTGGCGGCGGAACCATCCTTCCATCAGAGATCAACGAACTGCATCAGTATGGCATCACCAGGATATACAGCCCGGATGACGGCCGGCACATGGGCCTGGAAGGGATGATCGAAGATGTTATAAAACAATGCGATTTCCCGGTGAATGGGAATTTTGAAATAACAGGAGAACTTAAACTCGGTGAGGTGCGTGATATCAGGAAAATCGCACGCAGCATATCCAATGTTGAAAATGGCAACCCGGAAGCAAATAGATCAATACGGATCGACAATCCGAATAAAGACATGAAAAACCCCGTACTTGGTATAACAGGTACCGGCGGAGCTGGCAAAAGCAGTGTAACAGATGAGATCGTAAGACGTTTTTTAAATACATACACTGATAAAACCATTGCGGTTATTTCTGTTGATCCCAGCAAGAAAAAGACCGGCGGAGCATTGCTCGGCGACAGGATCCGTATGAATGCCATTTCATCGCCGCGAGCCTACATGCGTAGTCTTGCCACCAGGGAAAGCGATAAAGCGCTGAGTAAATATGTACAGGAAGCAATTGATATCTGCAAGCAGGCTGGTTATGATTTTATCATTCTCGAAAGTGCCGGTGTGGGACAGAGTGATGCTTCTATTCTTGATTATTGCGACCTGAGTATGTATGTGATGACACCCGAATATGGGGCTCCATCGCAACTGGAAAAGATCAACATGCTTGATTATGCAGATGTGGTTTGTGTGAACAAATTCGATAAAGCAGGCGCCCTGGATGCCCTTCATGATGTGCGTAAACAATACAAACGCAATCATGGTTTGTGGAATGCAAAGGATGAAGAACTGCCTGTTGTTGGTACAATAGCAGCCCAATTCAACGACAGTGGCGTGAATGAATTGTTTGAAAGGCTTATGGAAAAAGTAGAGGCCAAAACAGGCGTTACATTTCATGGCCATGTTCAACACCATCCTCATACAAAAGATACGAGCAACCAGTCAACGATCATTCCACCCAGCCGCGTGCGCTATTTATCAGAGATAGCAGAAACGATCAAAAATTATGATACGTATGTACAGGAACAGGCTGAAATAGCCCGGAAACTCTACCAGTTGAAGGGCTCTGTTGAAATACTTAAAAATGATGCGGTAGATGCACTTCATAAAAGGATCGCTTTATTGGACGAACAGCTTACACCGGAATCAAAAAAACTACTGTCCGGCTGGGCGGCCATGCAGGAACGTTATAGTAAAGAATTTTATGAGTTCCAGGTAAGGGATAAAGTGATCAGGCAGCCGCTTACTTACAAAAGCCTGTCGGGAACGATGATCAGGAAAGTGATCCTTCCGAAATATCATGACTGGGGAGATATACTGAACTGGCAGATGCAGGAAAACGTTCCCGGAGAATTTCCCTTTACAGCCGGTGTATTTCCTTTAAAGCGTGAAGGAGAGGATCCCACAAGGATGTTTGCCGGAGAAGGTGGACCGGAAAGAACCAATAAGCGTTTTCACTATGTTAGCCTGGGGCAGCCGGCGAAGCGATTGAGTACCGCTTTCGACAGCGTAACCCTTTATGGAGAAGATCCGGCATATCGTCCGGATATATATGGTAAGGTTGGAAACAGCGGCGTAAGCATTGCAACCGTAGACGATGCCAAAAAATTATACAGCGGCTTTGATCTGTGTGATCCGAAAACTTCTGTGAGTATGACCATCAATGGCCCGGCCCCGATCCTTCTTGCGTTCTTCATGAATGCTGCCATTGACCAGCAATGCGAAAAATACATCATCGAAAATGGTTTGAAAGAGGAAGTAAACCGCCTCATCGAATCAAAATATGATATCAATACTTTACCAAGATATACCGGAACAGATGGAATGCCAGTTGTGCCGGATAAAGGCGAAATGAAAGGGGCGCTGCCGGAAGGAAACAGCGGATTGGGATTAAGGCTGCTGGGCTTAAGCGGAAGCGACGTTTTGCCTGCAGATGTATATGAGCAGATAAAAGCAAGAGCGCTCTCAACAGTACGCGGAACAGTTCAGGCTGATATCCTTAAAGAAGACCAGGCTCAGAACACTTGCATTTTTTCTACGGAATTTGCATTAAAACTGATGGGAGATGTTCAGCAGTATTTTATCAGTAACAATGTTCAGAATTTTTACAGTGTGAGCATCAGCGGTTATCATATTGCAGAAGCGGGCGCTAACCCGATCTCACAACTGGCTTTCACTTTGGCAAACGGCTTTACTTACGTGGAGTACTACCTGAGTCGCGGAATGAATATTGATGATTTTGCACCCAACCTTTCTTTCTTTTTCAGCAATGGAATGGATCCGGAGTACAGTGTGATCGGTCGTGTGGCACGACGTATCTGGGCAAAGGCGATGAAGCATAAATACAAGGCCAACAGCAGGAGCCAGAAATTGAAATACCATATCCAAACGAGTGGAAGAAGCCTGCATGCACAGGAAATCGATTTCAATGACATCAGAACCACCCTGCAGGCATTGTATGCTATTTACGACAACTGTAATTCACTTCATACCAATGCGTATGATGAAGCAATAACTACACCTACTGAAGAAAGTGTACGCAGGGCCATGGCTATACAGCTGATCATTAATCGTGAACTCGGCACCGCCAAAACAGAAAACTT
>JAFDXA010000033.1 GCA_018268185.1 Bacteroidota bacterium | reverse complement strand
CATCAATATCATTTCCACTTCCGTTAAACAACCGATTGTTGGACTTGGCGTTAGCAATACGATACGTGCAGCCGTTGCCAACTGGGCCAAAACACTGGCAACAGAACTGGGCCCTTTCGGCATAACCGTTAACAATGTGTTGCCCGGTTTTACCAAAACAGTAAGGGCTGATTACGTGATCAAAAAGAAAATGGCCGACAGTGGTAAAACGGAAGAAGAAGTGATGAAAGCATTGGTTGCTGAGATACCTGCGGGAAGGATCGGTCAGCCGGAAGAATTCGGCGCTGCAGTAGCATTCCTGTGTTCACCTGCTGCGGCCTATATCAATGGTATTAACCTGCCGGTGGATGGAGGCCGGTTGGGATGCCTGTAAATTAATAACAGGTGCAACTGCCGGAATGGAATTTGAGTCATAAATGTCCGAAGGAAAGATTTGATTCTGCCTTACTATTATCAAACATTAAAATGATTCAAAATGAAATTCAGTAAAGTATTACCTGCAATTGTAATAGCATCTGCTCTTACATTCAGCAGCTGCCAGCCAAAGGACGCTGATGTTGATGCCAGTGTTGAAAAGGTCCTGAATGCTGATCCCATGATGGCCGGCACCATGGTAGAAGTAAAAGACGGTGTAGCTACCATAACCGGTGAATGTAAAGATGATGCCTGCAAGGCTGCCTGTGAAAAAGCTGTAGCTGCTGTAAAGGGAGTAAAATCAGTAGTGAATAATTGCTCTGTTGCCCCTCCACCACCACCCCCTCCCGCTCCACCAGCTTCCTTAAGCACAACACTTGACGAAGCCACTCAACAATTGGTAAAAGATGGTTTAAAGGATATCAAAGCTGTATCTGTAGAGTTTTTGGGAGACAAAGCTGTTCTTTCCGGCGAAGTAAGCAAAGCCGACAGAATGAAGATCATGCAGATGCTGGCTGCTGCCAAAGTAAAATCAGATGTAACCAGGCTAACCGATAAAAAATAATTCCAATCACCCTCAATAAGAAATAATTATGGCTTTACAGGATAAATATGCGGCACTACTTGATGCTGCAAAAACAATGAACGTTGCTGATCTTTCTGTTGCTGAAAAAGACGGTATGCTGCATGTAAGTGGTACCGCTAAATCTACTGCTGATTACGATGCACTTTGGGCCTTGTACGACAAAATAGATCCGAATATGGCGAGCGGAGATCTGATGATGAATATTGATATCAAAGCCGACGCCGGCGCCACTTTGAAAGTTACTACTGATACATCAAACCTTAATATCAGGAAAGAACCGAGTACCGAAGCTGCTATTGTTGGCAAGGCTGCTCATAATGAGCTTGTAACCCTCGTTGAAAAAACCAACGACAGTTGGTGGAAGATCAAAACAAAAGACGGCGAAGAAGGATATGCTTATGCACAATACCTTTCTCCCCAGTAAAATATGCTCCAGTAATAATAAAAGGCCAACCAGTGTATAGGTTGGCTTTTTTATTAATGACCTATAGTAACTGTGATTTTTATCACAACAGACTTATAGGATTTATACTACCTTCATCCGATGAAAAATATACTTGTATTATTAGCCATATCATTTGTGATCTATTCGTGCAATGCACAGAACAGTTCAACAACTTTAAATCCGGCCGAATTTGAAAAAGGCATCAGTTCAGGCGATTCCATCCAGTTGCTGGATGTAAGAACACCGGGTGAATATAAATCCGGGCATATAGCTCATGCCCTGCTGGCCGACTGGAATGACAAGGCTGAATTTAACCGCAGAATCGAATTCATCGACAAAAAGAAACCTATTTATGTGTATTGCCTCGCAGGAGGAAGAAGCGCAGCAGCAGCCAAAGCCCTCAGGCAACAGGGATTTGAGAAAGTGTATGAACTGGGTGGCGGTACCAATGCCTGGAAAGCTGCCAATAAACCACTGGAGGGAAGTAATACAGAAAAGCAGATGAGCATCGAAAGTTTCAACCAAACCATCGCTGGTTCTAAAACGGTGCTGGTTGATTTCGGCGCTGAGTGGTGCCCGCCCTGCAAAACCATGGAACCTGTTATTAAAAGCCTCCTGGATAAAAACAAAGACAAGTTCACCTTACTGAAAGTAGATGGTGGTAAGGATGATGATATACTTCAGCAATACAAAGTAACGGCTCTTCCTGTTTTCATCATATTCAAAGATGGAAAAGAAGTATGGCGTAAAGATGGTGTTGCTACTGAAGCTGAAATTGCAGCTCACCTGTAATCATCGGTTGCTGCTGTGGGCTTTTACAAAATCACTTACCAGGTAGCTGATCATTTTCCCGGTACTTTCATCTTTGCGGCCATCATTCAACTGGCAGGCTCCCTCGCAGATATGCAGGTAGGCTACTTTTGAATCGGTAGCTGTGAAATTCACGTATTGCCTGGCCCTCAATGCTGTAATGCCACAGGGTGTAGTGGCGCTGCTCAGTACATGTTCGATTGAATCCATGTCGAGCTCAATTCCTGTATAAGTATCTTCAGTAAATCCACTGGCATGGGCCACAGCCTGGATGAAATTTTTCTTCTCATGCACAAAAATATCTTCATAACTGCTGTACTGAATGAAAGGATTCTCATGCATTTCCATAAGTACGTTCTGCGGAACATAGTTTTCATGTAAGCCGATGATCGCATATTTGCCGAGGTAACCGTCGTCTTCCGCATAACGGAATGCATTACCGCTGTGGCGCCCTTCGGTGGGCCTGTAATCCGACTGGGCATCCAGGTTGATGCAGTTAACCTGTGCCAAAGGAATGATGCCTGCCTTGTGCAAACCTTTCGCAACGGCTTTGATGATCGGGTAAGCATTGTTATGCCCTCCACCGATGATGATCGGAATCTTTTTAGCTG
>JAFDXA010000339.1 GCA_018268185.1 Bacteroidota bacterium | reverse complement strand
TGCTAAAACCTGCACTGCAAATAGTATAATGGCAACATAAAAGAATTTATAGGTAGACCTTTGTATAGCATCTGGTTGAAATTTCTCTATATCGCCCCTTGTCATAAAAGGTTCAGCTTTGTTTGTATAAACATCATCATCCAGCTTATCCAGTTTGCCATGATAATACAACACAATACCCAATCCAAATATTAATCCCAGTGAACCAATAATGCTCCACAAAATAATTGCAGCACTCGGCGTATTACCGGCTGAAGGGTCATAAGGCCAGTTATGTGTATAACTGTAATGTTCTCCCGGTCTTTCTACTCCACAAACCCATGAACCCCAAAAGAAAAAGGCGGTTAACGATTTTATTTCATTTACATCAGTGATGTAACCGGACGGTTTAAATGCTCCGGGTGAAGACGGGTTGGTAAATTTTTGATTATAATATTTTACCAGTTCTGCCACTGCAAAAACCTGTGCATCAGAAAGTGTTACACTATTCTTTTCTTTACTGTAATGATTATTTTTAATTTCTAGTTTTACCTGTTCAGTGATACCTTTTTTAAGTAAATCACTATTTCCTTCAGCTTTCAATTTCGATTGATAATAATCATTCATGTATTTAGAAACATAATGCAAAGCTTCTGCAGTATAGTCAGGACCCCGGTTAGCACCATCACCAAACATACTGCCATACTCCATCAGTGCATACTTCTGAAATACTGCCTGACCATCCAGCACATCTTCCTTTGAAAAAACAGTTTCATTTTTTGATGAAACATAAGATGGAATGGGTGGAGCTTCAGTGTATGTGTGTACTCCAATCATGGTTACCCCTGCAATACTGATTATAAAAATAACGAGTAAAGGAAGCCACCAGTTCTTAGGATTAAGCAGGTAGCTGATGAAATTATTTTTCGCCATAAACAAGTTTTGTTGGCAAATATAATAATTAAGGATAACTTTGTCCTTAATTATTTTTTGAACAAGTATATGTTTACTGGAAAGAGAAAATAAATTGTAGCAGCAAGGCTGGCATTACCATCTGACAGTAAACTGGTAGAACTAAAATTATACGAAACAAAGGATTCATTTGCAAGATGGATTGATACCACAACATTGAGCTATTACTAAAATAAAATGTACTTTCCCCTTTAAATTAATTTCTATGTTTTCAAAAGCAACAGAATATGCATTAAGAGCAACGATATTCATTGCACAAAAAGGGACGGAGGATAACAAAATCGGAATCGGAGAAATCTCCAAAGCCATTGATTCGCCTCCGTCATTTACAGCTAAAATATTACAGGCACTTAGAAAGAATAATAAAATTATCTGGTCTGTCAGTGGCCCCAATGGCGGTTTTTATATGACTGAAAAAACGAGAAAGCTACCCGTTCGTGCGATACTTGAAGCTATGGGAGAAAATGAAATGCTGGACAAATGTGTGTTGGGGTTGGCTAAATGTTCAGAAACAAAGCCCTGTCCTATGCATTCAAAATACAAAATAATAAAAGAACAGTTGATAGAATTATTTGAAACTAAAACCATTCAGCATCTGGCAGATGACACAAAAAATGGTGATGTGTTTATTAGCAACAAAAGCAAATAGGCTATAAATTGGAGGTTTAGCAGTCGTTATTTCCAAAGCAGAACTGGATGATAAAGCCGGGCAAATGGTAGGGTTACTTATCTTTAAAATTGCCGGATATTTTGGGTAAATTACAATACTATATGCAGAAGTTTGATCTGCCAATTATCTTTAGTTTCCTGATATTAAGTTATTGAATAGATACCGGATTAACCTGCAATCTTTAAATTATCAACACATGATGATTGACGTTGACCTTTTACTTACGTATGGAGCAACTTATAAAAAAATCTCTAAGGGGGAAATAATTTTTACTGAAGGAGATAACTGCTCATTCTATTATCAATTATTAACCGGTCGTGTTAACTGGCTAAACATTAATGATGACGGAAATGAGTTTATTCAAATGTTAATTTATCCAGGAGAAAGTTTTGGCGAATTGCCTTTATTCGATAATGAACCGTATGGCGAATCAGCAATTGCAGACGAAGACAGTGTAGTCATCCGTTTATACAAGCCTGTTTTTAACCAGCTAATTAGTGAAAATGTAGCTATTCATTTTAATTTTAGCAAATTACTGGCGCAACGGATACGCTTTAGATTTATACTATTACACTCGTTTGCTTGTCATGATCCAGTTGAGCGGATAAAGACATTACTGAATTATTTTAAAAAAGAAAATAAGAATTTTTGTAATAAATCCAGGCAACTGAAACTCACCCGGCAGCAAATAGCTGATATGACAGGCCTTCGGGTAGAGACAGTAATCAGGGCCATGCGGCACATGCATGAAGCCGGGGCCGTACTTATAGAGAATGGAAAGGTATTTTGCTAAGATAATGTAATCAAAAATGCTTGTTTTTTTTATTGATTACAAAAGTAGATTAAAAGGTAACCAGCGATTCCATATCGCCGTAATTATGCATTTAAATATATTATTTCAATTGTCGCCAATTGTTTGGCGATTGCTGCATTGAAAGCTAACTATCATCCTTCATTTTCTTTCAAATCTTCTCCATAAGTCAGTTCCCCGTTTACAATCCTGGCTGCAGCCGTATAAGGATGTTCTTCTTCTTTTCCAACACCCATAATGTGCATTACTTTCCAACCATGTACTTTTAAATAATCTGAAACCATGGAGCGGTGACAGCGCCACCATACTGCCTCTGAACACATATAAGCGGTGCGCTGTTTCAGTGCTATCTTTTCAAGTTCCCGGATACCTTCTTTAAAAGTATCCGTTTCCATATAATCGGCATACCCCCTAAATGCCGGGTGACGCCATACCGTATTTTTAGAATCAGGATTTACTTTTCTTCTTCCACCAAGCCGTTTTAAATGGATGTATTGAATCTTATTTTCGGGTAAAGAAATTTGTAGTGCTTCTTTATTGAATTGAGGAAATTTCGTAGAGCCGGGAGAACTTCTGATATCAGCTACTATTTCAATTTGGGATGATTGAAGCATAGCTACCAGTTCATCCAGCGGGTGGGTGGAGTGTCCGATTGACCAAATGCTTTTTTCTGGTTTACTCACATTCATATTGTTCTGAATTTTAGCAATATGTCCGGTTATATCAGGCGGGACTATTTAACAGGATTATCCGATGGATAAAGTAATGCCATGCCATTAAAATACTCCTTGAGGGTTAAAGTTTAACGATTGCAAACAGCAGTCCAATTGCTAACCTTCTCCTTATCTATTGGGTAAATGATCTGGATGAGTGGAAGTTATATAGCTGTTACTCATTGTGAGTGTAAGCAGAAAGAAACTTTCCCTGAGTGCTATAACACTGTGAGGAATTTTTTCATGCAACACCAGCATTTGCCCAGCTTCCATTGAAGCGGTGTGGTCATTGGCAGTAAAATCGATTTTTCCGGCTATCACCTGAACACTGATGATTCCCTTTGCGGTGTGCGTTTTCAGTTCAGCATTTTCGTGCATACCCATCAGTACAATTCGCATTAAATCTGACTTGAAAATTGTGATTGCATTGTGGTCAGCTTCTACCCAGGGAGCCTCGCTTTTTATTTGTAACATAAGCTTATTCAAATCCATCTCCACCAACGGAGCATCTAACATGCGGTCACCTTCAGGTCGTTGAGGGGTTGCTTCATTTGATTTGTTTTCCATTGTGTAAAATTTTGTGCGTGGGGTAATTTAGTTGAATACTTAATGATGCTGCTGTAGTTTGGCAACCAATTCGGTGGTTACATCGTCAGCGTAAATACCATATCCGTTTACCAGTGTTCCTTTAACATTGAACTTTTTAGAGGAGATAGCGTACAGAATAGACTGGTCATCGGGATTAGACTGGCCCTCAAAGCGGAATATTTTATCAATCTCAAAATCGTCATTTGATAATACAGTATTTGATTGATGACAAACAATGCAATCCTCCCTAATATTAAAATCCTGCGTATAGCCTTCTTTTTTTAAACCATTAATTGTTTCGGATAAAGTACCATAACTCTCGTTCATGCGTTACTGTATTAAATGTTTAAAAGAACTGACGATAGTTATAAGTACTACTATTATTGTACCAATCCAGATTAATCCTGTTAAAGTAGTAATGACAGCAATTAAAATTCATCTCCCGCAATTTCAATCACTGCTCCATTGAGGTCTTCGTTAATCAATAACTGGCAGGATAAACGGATGGCCTCATCCGCTAACCCCACTTTACCAATAGTAGCTGCTTCATTTCGCTCCATCGTATTGGCATTGCCTTTTAATCCAACTGCTTTAACCATGCAGGTGGCACACCGGCCCTGCCCGCCACACTCGCCAAAATTTTCCAGGTAGATGCTGTTGTTAAGCAACACCATCAGGTTCCTGTATTGATGCAAATAAGTTTTTACAATATTTACTTCACCTGCCTTTATGATGGTAATAGATATTTCTTTTCTTTCATCATTCATTCCTACACAAGGTTTTTAATACCCACCTTTTTATAGTGCGCTATTTTTATTTCAAACATTTCTGCCATTTTTGCGGCACGCCATTTTGCTTCTGCTGCTTTTTCGCCGGTAAATAATTCGTCCACAGTTGGAACGAACAACTCCATCCATTTTAAAAAATGTTCGTGACCAACTGGTAATTGGGCATGTGGGGGAAAGGGGCTACTAAAATAAGTATGTTCTCCCAGTAAAACGGTTTGCCAAAAACAGTACATTTTTTCAAGGTGTTCCGGCCAGCGATTTTGAATGCGTTCATTAAAGATGGGGCCCAATAATTCATCCACCCTTATTTTTTCATAAAAACGATCAACCAATAATTTTACATCTTCTATAGTAAGAATATCTTGCCTCATTGTTATTAAGGTTTCAGTGATAAATAGGTGAGTAGATAATATAATGCCCACCCTGCAAAACCAATGATCAATATCCATACCCAGGAAGGAATGCTTTTAGGTGTTTCACTTCCCTCTATTAAAAACATCTTTTGGTCACCTTTACCGTAAGCATTAATCATAATGGGCAATACCCCATCCACTACTGCATTTTCGCGTATTCCTTCCACATCAATTGCAGGGCCATTTCTTACTTCAAAGGGAATGAGCCTGACGCCTTCTTTGCCTGTAGGGTCTTTACTTACAATTTTAAGTGTATGTTTACCATCTACCAGTTTAAGGGTGTCAAGTTCAAAATTCACCGGTGACGTAAAGGCGGCAACGGGCTGCTCTTCATCATCTATAAAAACAATTATTTTGCTTTTATCTTCCATGTTAGTCAATATTTAATATCAAATGTTTGATGTGTGTAACTGATTTTTCGCCGGGCCTTACCAACCATTTTATCGAAAAGAAAAGCGTGGCGATAACAATAACGGTTATTGCCGATATGATCAGAAAATCCCAATTGCTTTGTGGGCCTGTGCCATGTGTTATACCCCGTAAATACCTGGGTTGAGCTATTTCACAAGTAGGGCAGGCAAAAGCCAATAACTCTGTTACCAGCATAGTAACGATCAGCAGTATCTTTTTCATTGTAATCAATTTAATGTTATGTACTTGTTTGCTGCTTTTATTTAGGAGCCTGCAGTTTTACAAAATCCATGATCTTCTTTATCTCTTCCTCAGTTACTTTTTTTGCATTATTGCCCCAGGTACTGCGTTCGTGATTCACAATGGCAGTTACTTCTGCAGAATTTAAACTGGCATTTGTGCCAACCGGTGGCATCACGCCAAAGCCTGGCCGTCCACTGTAGCCGTTCATGATGATACCCACATATAATTCCAGGTTATCTCCATTAACAACCGGGCTGCCTTTTAATGGAGGGAATGCACCAGGTAAACCTTCACCATTTGACTGATGGCAACTCTGGCAATTTGCCGTGTATAATGTAGTGCCATTCAGTTCTTTTGTTGCACCATTTGCACCTGCCGTTTCTTGTTGCCGTTTATACAGGAAATCAGGAGCTGGTGTACCATCAGGCAGTTTAACTTGTTTAAGGGATTGCAGGTAAGCAATCAAATAAAGTGCATCGTTCGTGGCTACTACTTTCCCCTCCTCTCCATTCATATAAGCTGCAGGAACATTTACGATTACATCGCTTTTTGCAGGTTGTTTTTTAATGGTAAATAACCATGAATAAGCAGGCATGATGGACTCTTTTACAACGGTTCTTGGATTAAATAAATGTACGAGGTTCCAGTCTTTGCTGGGTTGCCGATTACCGACATCGGTAAGGTCAGGCCCGGTACGTTCAGTACCCATCAATGTAGCCGTATTGCGCCAAATATCTGTACGATGTATGTCTGCATAATCTGCTGCTAAACCCGGCCTTGCGCCCCACATTTTATCCATATCCACATTTCGTACCTGCTGTGTATGACAGGCTACGCAACCATTGGCAATGTAAATATTTTTGCCTTTTACGGCATCTGCACTTAAAGGTTCTGCCCCGGGTAAAGGCTTATTATTTTTCTGGTTATTCAGCGCAGGCAGGATGGCTACCCAAATGGTTAACCCTGCGAAAAATAAGAACGCTGTTTTGAAAAGCTTTTTATGATTATTGAAAAATTCCATTTGTACTGTATAAAAATTAATTAATCATTTTTTGTTTCGGCCGGAATTAATTGTTCTAATTTTTCCAGCGCTGCTTCTTTTACATCAACCGTTTCATGCTTGCTGATCATTTTATAAAAATTGTAGGCAAAGAAAATGTGCGATAACCACATCAGGCTGCCACCAATAGCCCGCCACAACCAGTAAGGTGCCATGTGCACAACTGAGTCTATAAATGGTTTCCCTGCTATCCACATTTGCCCCCTTAATGTACTACCAATCATGAGAGGCACTGTGTAAAACATCAGGCCAATTAACGCTAACCAAAAATGGGCACCAACGGTTATTTGAGGAGCTTCTTTACCAGTTAGCCTTGGTATTACTGCATACATACCTGCCCACAGGAAAAAACAAATGATACCATACATCGTAAGGTGAGAATGGGCAACTGTAAAGTCAGTGAAATGCCACATGAGGTTAGTGGAACGGAATGCCTCTGCGGTGCCCTGCAACGAACCGGTAAAATAAAATATAATACCCACCAGGAAAAAAGGTAGTGTATAACTTCCGGCAATTTTATGCCAGGCACCTTTGAATGTCATGATAAAATTAGTGGTGCCTGCCACAACAGGAATTACCATACCAACACTGCCAACTATAGCAATAGTTTGCAACCACCAGGGGATAGCACTAAATACAAAATGGTGTGTGCCTATCAGCGTATAAAATAAAATTTGCGTCCAGAAAGCAAGAATACCAAGGCTGTAGGAATAGATTGGCCTGTTCAATTGCTGCGGAAGCATATAATAAACAATGCCTAACGTAAAAAGCATAAACCACATACCTACGCCCTGGTGCATATAATAGCCCTGGGTAATTGTTTCTCCGAGGCCATCCTGCCAAATGGGCACATAGGCCACAACAGTAATGGTTAAAGCGAACATAATTGCAGAAACGATGTACCAGTTGGAAATGTAAATTTCCTTCGTTTGTCGTTTTGCAATAGTTTGTATAAAATTGATCAGTGTAAGTATCAGCCC
>JAFDXA010000338.1 GCA_018268185.1 Bacteroidota bacterium | reverse complement strand
CTTGTTTGCAAGCATCTTAAAAGTAATGCAATAGCCCTGGTTAAAAACATGCAATTGGTTGGAAAGGGGTGCGGACAAACAAGCCGGGTAGATGCTTTACGTCATGCCATAGAAAAGGCCAGGCAGTTTGATTTTGACCTGAAGGGCTCTGTACTTGCAAGCGACGCATTCTTTCCCTTTGATGATTGTGTAAAGATAGCTCATGGCGCAGGCATCGTTGCATTTATACAGCCGGGAGGATCCATACGTGATGCAGATTCTATTAACTACTGCAAAGAAAATGGTTTGCCGATGGTTATTACCGGCATGCGCCATTTCCGGCATTGATAAGCTCATAATATCCGTGGACCATTTCGCCTGATCTACCCCAAAATGCAAAATCTGAATCTGTTTTTTATTAAATAAAAGCAGCAGTTTTGTCTTTTCAAATTTCAAAGGTCAACTGGCTGCATGAATTCACTTGCGAAGAAAGACGGGAAAGGAAAAGGGTATGCCGCCTTGTTCATAACAAGTACGGTATGGGGAACCACATGGGTGGCCAGCAAAATCGGCGTGAATGAAATACCGGCTTTGCAGATGGCGTATATAAGGCAGTTCATAGCCGGGCTTTGTTTTGTTGCTTTCTTCATGTTATACAAACGAACTCCGTTGCCAACACTGAAACAGTTTCGTTGGATCACCGTAATGGCTGTTCTCATGTTTGTTTTTGCCAATGGATTAAGCACCTGGAGTTTAAAATATATTCCCACGGGTTTGAGTGCATTGATCGGGGCGCTTTATCCTTTGAGTGTTGTTATCATAGAGAGATTGTTCTTTAATAGCAAACAGATGACAGTGCTTACATTCCTGGGTTTGTTTCTGGGCATCACCGGGGTGGGCATCGTGTTTTACGAAAACGCTTTCAGCAACCATAGTTCAGCATTTTATATAGGTGTGGCTTTGTCTGTAATCGCTATGCTCTCCTGGAGTTTCGGAACTATTTTTATTGCAAGGAACAAGGCGAACGTAAATCCTTATTATGGAACCGGCTGGCAAATGCTGATCAGTTCTTTCATTTTATTCATCTGGGCTGAATCAACACAGCCAACAGTTCCAGTTCAGCACATTTCCTTTAAAGTGTGGATGGTGATTCTCTACCTGGTTGTTTTCGGATCTATTCTCAGTTTTGTAGCATTCATTTATTCCATGAAGAAATTGTCACCGGCCATTTCATCACTCTATGCTTATATCAATCCGCTTGTGGCTATGGTGGTAGCGTCCTGGGTATTGGATGAAAAATTAACAATGAATATTCTTTGGGGAGCCATCGTTACACTCATTGGCGTTTACCTGGTTAACTACAGCATCAAGAAGAATGCAAAGCTGCTGGTGGAAGCTGAGATATGAATCGTTCATACATTTCCTTCCAGCCATTGAACTGCTTATCGTTTCCCAGGAAGTTGTTGTGAAAAAGCGTGATCAGCGTTCCGTTTACCAGCCTGCATTTTTCGGCATATTCAGATAATTCCCTGTATGCTTCTTCGGCATTGTATTTCTGTTCGTAAAAACTGTTGGCATCCATAAAGCAGTAAGGATACAGGCGAAGTTTGGTTATTGTTTCGGTTTTGAGGTTATACCAGAAAAAGGATGAAGCCACAGAAGCCCTGAAACCATTGATGCTGCCATAGCCCATGCTGAAGTCGATTTCAATACCGGTCTTTATCAATCTTTCAAATGTTTCGGGCAGGCTGAATTTGATATAATGCTGGCGGGAAAGTTTTACCGGCAACCCCGTAGCAGTTTCCAGTACTTTTTTTTCTTTCTCCAGGATCGCTATATCCCTGTTGCTTCTCCAGGAAGGGTGCAGCCCGGTTCTGTATTTTTTACTATGTCTTTTCAGTAACTGCCACATGGCACCGGAGTAGGGAGATATATTTTTGTCGTAAATACTTCCGGATGTAGCTACCAGGAAAAAATAAATGGGATTGAGTTTGTATGTTTCATGAAGTTTATCCATGTAATCATAACTGTCGAAAGGATCTTTTTTCATTCCCGACAGAACTGCTATTCTTTCCCATGATGGTGATTTAATAAAGCCCCCCAGGTTCCTTACAAATCCTTTATACCTGAAAGAATAAGCAATGTCAATATCATAAGTTGGTAAGAAACTGAAAACCGGAAGATCGGGTTTCAATGATGGAAATTTTCTGCAAAGCTTTTCTCCCAATGTTATAACCCAGTTATTTACCAATGGCTGGTTTAAAAATCCTTCCTTGTATGCGATAGAATTTTCGTGTGCATATCTGTCATACATATCCAGTTCATGAGGAAGGTATTCTTCATACCTGCTGATCAAATAAAAACTGGCTGCGAGTATGTCGAAATCAAAGTCGGTTCCATTTGTTTTAAAGAAAGCTTTTCTGCCTGCAGATTCAAAGCAGGTTGTTTCCTGTTTGCTGATACCTGTTTCGAAAAGCAGGGCGTGTGGACAGATATGAAAGGCATCGTTGAAATGTTCCCGGCTGTAACTGATCTTTGGCCCTTCATGCAGTTCAAATCCATGCCTGTCTGTGGTTAAACTGTGTGTGATCCCCAGCAATTCATTGAAGATAAACTTGCAGGTATATTGTAACCGGGTTGTGGAATTATCGGTATAGATCAGGATCATGCTTGCAATTTATACAGTGGCCGGTCATCAGCGATTACTTTCCTTTCAGCCTGTCTTTCCAGAGCTGGTTGAATGTTTTCTGGCTGAAGTTGAGATCGCCCCTGTGTTTTTTCCAGTCTTTAAAAAGCCCGTTCACCACTTTGCTCTTGAGATTTCCGCCAGCCAGGTTAAGCATACCCCTGTTAAGGTTGGCCAGTTTCCAGGCTTTCCATGCTGCTCTTTCTGCAAAAGTTGCAAAGCCTTCGTCAACTGATTCCTTCCTGTTTTCCAGCAGCAGTTCGTGCAGGTTTATCTTAACAGCACATACTTCTGTGCAATTGCCACAAAGTGAGGAAGCAAAACTCAGGTGTTTGAATTCTTCCATGCCATTGAGGTTGGGCGTAATAACACTGCCGATGGGGCCGCTATAAGTAGCGCCATAAGTATGCCCGCCGATATTCTTGTAAACAGGGCAGGCGTTAAGACAGGCACCGCAACGGATACAGTAAAGACTTTCTCTTTGCCTGGGGTTTTTTAAAATGTTTGTTCGGTTGTTGTCCAGCAGGATCACGTACATCTCAGTCGGGCCATCCGTTTCATTCGGTTGTCTTGGCCCCGTAATGATCGTATTGTAAACTGTTACTTTCTGGCCGGTTCCGAATGTGCTCAGCAACGGCCAGAACAATGCCAGGTCGGTTATTGATGGAATCATTTTTTCAATTCCTACGATGGCGATATGTGTTTTTGGAAATGAACAGCTCAGCCTGGCATTACCTTCATTTTCCGTAACAGCAATGCCGCCGATATCGCTGATGATGAAGTTGGCGCCGGTAACACCGATCTCTGCCCTCACATATTTTTCTCTTAAGATATTCCTGGCAACAAGCGTTAATTGTTCGGGTGTAAGTTTTGGGTCTGTTCCCAGTTTATTGGCAAAGAGTTTGGCAACATCTTCTTTGCTCTTGTGCATGGCGGGTGTTACAATATGATAAGGAGGTTCACCATCCAGCTGCTGGATATATTCTCCCAGGTCTGTCTCAATGCTTTCGATCCCGTTTTTTTCAAGAGCAGCGTTCAGGTGGATTTCCTCTGTAACCATGCTTTTGCTTTTCACAAGGGTTTTGCAGTTTTTCTCCCTGCAGATATTCAGTATCTCTTCAATGGCCTGTGCAGCATCTTCAGCCCAGATCACTTTACCGCCACGTTTGCTGAAATTCATCTCAAATTCCTCCAGTTGCTGATCGAGTGATTCGATAGCACGCCATTTGGTATTCTTTGCACGCTCACGGGCAATGTTCACGTTATCAAACTGTGCTTTTCCTTGCGGAACAACTGCGTTATATCTTCCGATATTAAAATTGATCTTACGCCTGTGTTCCAGGTCGGCAGCTTTTACCGTACTCTTTGCTATAAATGATTCGGATGATTCAGACATCAGTAGTGATTATTTCAGGATGAATATTTTCACCTTTTATTTTAATTATTTCAGAACACCCAGTTCTTTTCCAACCTTTGTGAACGCTGCAATGGCTCTGTCTAAATGCACAGGTTCGTGAGCTGCACTCAACTGAACACGGATACGAGCCTGCCCTTTGGCAACAACCGGGAAGAAGAACCCGATAACGTAAATACCTTCATCCAGTAGTTTTTCTGCAAAGGTTTGTGCAACTACCGCATCGTACAGCATGATCGGAACTATGGGATGATCGCCGGGTTTGATATCAAAGCCGGCCTCCGTCATCTTACTGCGGAAATACCGGGTATTGCTTTCAAGCTTGTCTCTTAATTCCGTTGTGCTGCTCAGCATGTCAAGTACCGCAATGGAAGCGCCTACGATACTGGGCGCTACAGTATTACTGAAGAGGTAAGGCCGGCTGCGTTGGCGCAACATCTGAATGATCTCTTTTTTGCCGGAAGTAAAACCACCGCTGGCTCCACCCAATGCTTTACCGAGCGTGCCTGTGATGATGTCGATCCTGCCCATTACATTCCTGTACTCGTGGGTGCCACGACCGCTTTTCCCAAGAAAACCAGATGAATGACATTCATCGATCATTACGATGGCATCATATTTATCCGCCAGGTCGCAGATCTTATCCAGTTGGGCAATGGTACCATCCATGCTGAAGGAACCATCGGTAACAATGATGCGACTCCTTAATGAAGCAGATTCCCTGAGTTTTTCTTCCAGGTCAGCCATGTTATTGTGTTCATACCTGAAACGCTGTGCTTTGCATAATCTTATTCCGTCAATGATGGAAGCATGGTTCAGTGCATCACTGATGATGGCATCCTGTTCATTGAACAAGGGTTCAAAAACACCTCCATTGGCATCAAATGCTGCAGCATATAGTATGGTATCTTCTGTTCCGAGAAAATCTGATATCTTTTTTTCCAGCTCTTTGTGAATATCCTGTGTACCGCAAATAAACCTTACACTGCTCATACCGTAACCGCGGTAGTCGATGTATTTCTTGGCAGCTTCCAGCACTTTTGGGTGAGAGGAAAGACCCAGATAATTGTTGGCACAGAAATTCAACACGGTTTTCCCGTTCACAATGATCTCAGCGCCCTGTTCACTGCTGATGATGCGTTCATTCTTAAAAAGCCCGGCCTGTTTGATCTCGTCCAGTTCCGAGGCGATCCTGTTTACAAAAGCTGTATTCATAATTGTATTTTCTGGTGCAAATCTAACTAACACTGGCTGTAAATAGCTACTGTTCAGCTATGAAATTGCCGGAGGGTTAAATTCTTAGCTCCGGCAAGGGGTCGTTATATTTTAACTTAGTTTAACACAAATTAATGTTTCCTGTAACTTTTAGGTTATACTTTCGTTCTACCTGAAAACTACCGCGATGCAGAAAAGAAAAGAATTGATAACATTCAGCGCCCTGTTGGCTTTGTGCCTGGGGTTTATTCTTATGGCCGGTTTAACGCGGGAAGTGAAAACAACAAAATGCCCGGGCGAGGGTAATCCAACCGAAAATTGCTGCCAAACCCCCTCTTCCAATAGCAATACATCCCCTTGGGAGTTCATTACACAGGGAATTTTTCATATTTCTGCCTGATTTTTTTCTGAAACTGTAACTTTTTTGGATTCCAGGCGTATTACCTGCATCCCTGATGGCTTAGTTTTGCCCTGGATAAACTGTATGACTGAGAGAGAATACAACGAATGTGTAAATCACTATGCGGATAATGTGTATCGCTTTATCCTGAAAAATCTTCGGAATGAGGAAGATGCACGCGACGTTGTACAGGGAGCTTTCGAGAAAATGTGGGTGAACAGGCTGCAGGTCGACAATGAGAAAAGCAAAAGCTACCTTTTCACGGTGGCTTATAACCACATGATCGATCATATCAGGAAGAATAAGCGGATCAGTCTGAAGGATGATTTTGCTGAAGATTCAAGAGGTGCCGCTCAGCAACACAGCAATGCAAAGCGGATACTGGATGAAGCTTTGGCAAAACTCAGTGAAACACAGCGTAGCCTGGTAATGCTGAAAGATTATGAAGGGTATAATTATGCAGAAATAGGAGAAATAACAGGATTGAATGAAAGCCAGGTAAAAGTATACCTTCACCGGGCAAGACTTCAGTTAAGAGCATATATTGTTAGACCGGAAAATGTAATTTGAGCTACTAACCTTTGAATTAAACATATATATAAACATGCACATCAACCGCCAGAATTACGAAACATTTTTCCTGCTGTATGCAGACAATGAGTTGTCTGCAACAGAAAGGAAGACTGTAGAAGAATTCGTGGATGCAAATCCCGACCTGGCAGAAGAATTACAATCGCTGCTTGATGTGATACTGCCAGCAGAAATCTCAACCGCCGATTTTAAAAGCAATCTGTATAAAAAAGAGATTGAACTTGATTCACTCCAGGAAAGCATGCTCATGGCGCTTGATGGAGAACTTGATCCGGGACATGCTAAAAAACTTCAGTCTGCAATACAGGCAGATATCAACCTGCAGAAAGAATGGAATACCTGGCAACAAACTAAACTCGATCCAAAGGATAAAATGGTTTTTGCTGATAAGAAAAGTCTTTACAGGAAAGAGGAAGGCCGTGTTGTTTCAATCAGTTTCTGGAGGGTTGCCGTTGCTGCAGCGGTTTTATTGTTTGGTTTATTTATTGGGATCAATTATTTCAAAAAGCAGGATGCGGCTCAAAGTGGGTTTGTGAAGAGCAATGCAAACCCCGGCCAATCAAAAGAAACTGGCAGTAATCCGGTAACAGCCGGCCAGGTAAACACGCCTCAAACAGTAACAGAGGAAAAAAATGCAAATGCTGAAGCACAACAAAGTACTGCATCCGCAGATCCTGTTAGTGATAAACAAAAAACTGTAAGTGAATCACAGGTATCCGGTAAAAAACAACCTGTAAATACTGGCAATGCAGAAAAGAGTATAGCGGTTAAGGCTGCAACAAATAATAAAAGAGAAGAAAAGCCTGTTACAAATTCAAAAACAAGTTTAGAAAATATTAACAACCCATCCGGTAACGAATCAACAGCATCAACCGTTACAAATAAAAAAGGGGTTGAAGTAACTGAAGTAGAAAAAATTCCGGAACAACAACTTGCAAGTACAACAACTGATAAGAAAAAAATAGCAGCACCTTCAAGGCCGGTCGTTGATTATAATTCAATACCGCCGATGGAAACAAACAGCTATGCTAAAACAGCTTCTTTCAGTGACGGCGACCCCGGGAATGACAATAAAGTTCTTTACATGAGCGAAGGAACCATAAACCGCACAAAGCTTGGTGGTTTCCTCAGGAAGGTTAAAAGAACGATCGAGCGGAATACAAGTGTAAAAACCGGCAATGGGATTAAAATAGCCGGGTTTGAATTCGCTTCAAAATAATCAGTAACAATAATTGAACAGAATGGCGTGATGATGACCCATCAGGGGTAGATTATTATGCCGATTCTTATGAACCATTAAAAAATAACAGATGAAACAGCTAAACCTTTTAATTGCATTAACCCTGGTTGGTTTCGGTGCTTTTGCACAGACTGACACTACAGCCAATGTTAAACCGGATACTATGCGTATCGGAAATATCGTGATCATTAAAAAAGGAAAGAAGATCATTTCAGACAGCACTACAAGGGAGGCCGGAAGACTGGAATTTGAACGTAAACAGAAATCACGCATCAGTACGAACTGGTTTATTGTTGATCTCGGTTTTTCAAATTATGATGATCAAACGAACTACGCGGCGCTTTCAGCTTCTGGCGACAGGTATCTAGCACCTGGGTCTTCTTTGGGAAAAAATGATTTTAAGCTAAGAGCCGGCAAAAGCATCAACGTAAATATCTGGTTTTTCATGCAAAGGCTTAATCTTATCAAGAAAAACGTAAACCTGAAATACGGTTTAGGTCTTGAGTTGAATAACTATCGCTACCGTTCTGCCATCAGCTATAAAGAGGATGGTGTGATCCCTAATTCAGGAGGAATTCAATCAAACGCCCCGTTTATCTTCAGAGATTCAGTGAAATTCTCAAAAAACAAACTGGCGGCAGATTATCTGACAGTACCGGTAATGCTCAACTTTTCAACCACGCCAAGATATGGCAAACCTACATTCAGCGCCAGCTTTGGTGTTAGCGCAGGGTATCTTTACAGCCAGCGTAACAAGCAGAAAAGTGAAGAACGCGGAAAGGATAAAAACAAAGGCGATTACGATCTTGAAAGGTTCAAATTTTCATACATAGCAGAAATCGGCCTGGGACCGGTTAAGTTTTACGGTTCATACAGTCCGAAATCTATTTACGAACACAGTCTGGATATGAGGCCATACAATTTCGGTATCAGGCTTAGCAACTGGTAATCGTAATTTAAATTTTTCTCTCTCACAACCCTCGTTGGCGTAAGCTGGCGGGGGTTTTTTATTGCTCCTGTTTAACTAAATTGCCGTCCACGAAGCAGGTATGAACATGCAGGAAGATTTTAATCAATACATCAACGGTTTTATGAAATTGCTGGAAAGGGTTAACCCCGGAACTGTTTCAGCAGAACCGTACTGCCTGCGTTACCTTGATCACCTGCTGCGGCATAAAAAATATTATCTCTCTATTTATGCGGATGTATTGAATAAACTGATTTTGCATGCCAGCAAGAATAAACAGGAGATGTTGTTGATTGATTATGGTGCTGGAAATGGCCTGTTAGGCCTGTTTGCCAAATACAGTGGATTTGGCCGGGTTGCATTGAATGATCTAGATGAGAAATTCATACAGTCTGCGCAGCGCATTTCTTTGCAGTTAGGGATCCATGCCGACCATTATATCACCGGTAGCATTGAGTCTTTGTTAAACACTTCCTTTTGGCAAAAACCGGATGCTGTTATAGGTACGGATGTGATAGAACATATTTACAACCTGGATGATTTTTTTGACGGCATCAGGAAATTAAACCCTGCAATGGTTTCCGTATTCACCACGGCGTCGAACCCGGTAAATCCATTTAAGGTAAAAGCATTGCAGGAGATACAGCGAAAAGATGAACTGGAAGGCGGTATGCCATCCGATCATGCTTTGTTCGGAGAAACAGCACATCTTCCTTTTCTGAAGATACGGGAACAGATCATACGACAAAATTTTAAGGATGGAAAAGAAGAAGATATCCTTGCGTTAGCGAAAGCAACACGTGGACTCAAAGAGGAAGATATTATTAAGGCAATAGAAGAATTCAGGAGCTCAGCTGCTTTGCCGAACCCGGCTCAGGGGACCAATACCTGTAACCCGCTAAACGGCAGCTGGACAGAGAGGATAGTTTCCCTGGATGAATACCGGGCTCTTTACAAAAGATCAGGATTTACGTGTGATTTTTTCCCTGGATTTTATAACGACAAAGAAGGAGGAGCCGATGCACTTGTAAAAAAAATATTAAACATTATCATACCTTTTTCAGGAAATAGAATTTCTCCTTACATTGTATTGCTGGGCTACCCATCCTGAGGTTTCCAGTATTTATTGTTAATGTTCATCAAGGGGCTAAAATATAATTCTGTGGCATATCGTTTGAGCAATAAAGCAAAACTCTTTAGAATGAAATTCCGCTTTCTTCCGTTGGTTGCAGGATCCGTTGTTGTGATCGTACTAGCTTCTTTTCTGCCGGCCGGTAAAATGAATAAACCTGTTCATGCAAAAGAGGCAACACATACAAGGCAGGAAAATCCCTATTACATTATTGTTGATAAAAGCGATTACGAATTAAAAGTTTATGATGATGAAGGCTGGTATGCAACTTATCCTATTGTATTCGGCAGTAAGGATCTTTCTGATAAGATGCGTGAGGGTGATAAAAGAACTCCAAACGGCAAGTTTAAGGTATTGCTGAAAAAGATACATCCTAAATGGGGACCGGAATTGTTGCTCGATTACCCCAATGAAGAGAGCTACCAGCGTTTTAATGAGCGTAAATCCAAGGGACTGATCCCTAAAAATGCAAAGATCGGCAACGGTATTGCCATTCATGCTACGAGGCCAGAAGAAGAATGGACCATAGATAATTTTTATAATTGGACCGATGGTTGCATTTCTGTGAAGTACACTGAAATGAAAGACCTTTTCAGTTATATCCCGGTGGGAACTCCTGTAACAATTCAACCCTGATCTATAAAAAGCAGGTTTCCGTCGCCATAACTCAGAAAACGGAATTCATTTTTTAGGGCGTACCGGTAAATTTTTTTCCAATCATCACCTACAGCAGCGGCCACCAGTAAAAGCAAGGTAGATTGCGGCTGGTGAAAATTAGTGATGATGGCTTTTGCTATCCTGAATCTGTAACCCGGTGTGATGAGTAATCTTGTTTGCGTAAAAAGCCTGTCCAGTTTTTTTCTTTCCAGCCAGCGCTCCAGCGAATGCAGTGATTCTTCAACAGTAAAATCGGGCTGCAGTATTCCCGGTTCATATACATCCCACTGGCCAAGAGCCAGGTTTTCATTTCCAGGTTGCAGTATTGTTTTTATGCCCAGCCAGTACAGTGTTTCAATTGTACGAAGCGAAGTTGTACCTACGGCAATGATATGGTCTTTCTTTTCCCTGATACGCCTTATCGTTTCAATATCTACATCGATCCATTCGGCATGCATTTCATGATCATTCATTACTTGTGCCTTCACAGGCCTGAAAGTGCCGGCACCCACATGCAACGTAACATAACTCTTTTGAATATTTTTTTCAGACAGTTCAATGAAAACGTTATCTGTAAAATGAAGACCTGCAGTAGGCGCCGCTACAGAGCCGTCGTGCTTTGCATATATGGTTTGGTAGCGGCCTGCATCATCTTTATCTGCCTCTCTTTTGATGTAAGGTGGAAGCGGGATGTCACCTGCTGCTTCGATCACTTCCGCAAAACTATACTGTGCAGGTTCCCAGGAGAATTGTATTATGTAAGCATCGCTTAACTTTTTAACCAGGCAGGCTTTGATTGTTACAGAAACATCACCGATCCTCAATTGTTTTACCAGTTCCTTCTCTTTCCATTTTGAAGCTCCGCCAACAAAACACTTCCAGGTAGCTGATCCACGCTGGTTCATAACGGAACTATATTCTTTAATGGTTTCATGAGGTTCCAGGCAGAATATTTCAATAACACCGCCACTGCTTTTTGTGAAACGCATGCGGGCATTGATCACCTTACTGTTGTTGAATATCAAGAGGCTGTCAACAGGGATATGCCTGGCAATATTCCGGTAAATATCCTCACCAATAATACCGTTTCTGTAAATGAGCAGTTTGGATGCATCCCTTTCAGCCAGCGGATGAAGGGCAATTCGCTCGTTTGGCAATTCGTACGTGTAATCGAGTATGGAGATATTCCTGGGGTCTATCATAACAAAAAGAAAACCCGATCCTTGTCAGACCGGGCTTCAAAATTAGCAGAATCAGTTTATATGAATTATAATTTACCGTTTTTGATCTCATCAACTACACCGGGGTCGAGTAGTGTGGTGGTATCGCCCAGGTTACTCATTTCTCCTTCGGCAATTTTGCGCAGGATCCGGCGCATGATCTTTCCGCTTCTTGTTTTCGGTAAGCCATTTACAAACTGGATCTTATCTGGCTTTGCAATAGGGCCGATGATTTTGGAAACGGTTAAGCTGATATCCATCCGGGTAAGATTTTCTTCCTGGTGGTGTCCATTGTAAATCACGTAAGCATAAATACCCTGACCTTTCACATCATGGGGGTATCCTACAACAGCACTTTCAACAACACCTGAGTGCATGTTGATCGCATTTTCAACTTCAGCTGTGCCAATGCGGTGGCCGCTGATGTTAAGCACATCATCAACACGACCGGTGATGCGGTAGTTTCCTTCGCTGTCTTTCAATGCGCCATCGCCTGTAAAATACAGACCCGGGTAAGTCGCAAAGTAATTGGTTCGGCAACGTTCATGGTCTCCATACGTTGTGCGTAAGATTCCCGGCCACGGAGCTTTGATGCAAAGGTTTCCTTTCATGATGCCATTCTCATCTTTTTCGGTGATCTCTTCTCCTCTCTCATCAACGAGTAATGGTTGTACACCCGGCATTGGTAAAGTGGCCCAGCTCGGTTTTGCAGGAGTTATACCAGCCATGTTGCTGATGAGGCAGGCGCCGGTTTCTGTCTGCCACCACGTATCAACAATGGGGCATTTTTTATGGCCGATATTTTCGTCATACCAATGCCATGCTTCTTCATTGATCGGTTCACCAACAGTACCCAGTTTTGTTAAAGATGAAAGGTCTTTTCCTTTTATGGGGTCTGTTCCAAAACTCATTAAGCTGCGGATAGCAGTTGGTGCGGTATAACGGATATTTACTTTGTGGCGTTCAACAATATTCCAGAACCGACCGGCATCCGGCCAGGTAGGGATACCTTCAAACATCAGGGAAGTGGCGCCGGCACTCAGCGGTCCATAAACAATATAACTGTGGCCGGTTACCCATCCAATATCGGCTGTACAGAAATGCACTTCTCCCGGTTTATAGTTGAATACGTTTACGAAAGTGTAATTCGTCCATACCATGTATCCTCCGCAGGTATGAACAACCCCTTTGGGCTTACCGGTAGAGCCGGATGTATAAAGGATGAACAATGGATCTTCTGCATCCATTTCTTCTGCCGGAAAAGAAACCACGCCTTCTTTTTCTATTTGCGATTCAGCATGTTCCATTTCATCTTCCCACCAAACATCACGGCCTTTGATCATTGATACCGGGGTCCTGGTGCGTGTGTAAACGATCACTCTTTTAACTGTTTTATTACCGATTAGCGCATCATCGATCACAGCTTTCAGGGGAATATCCTTTCCACCACGGTAAGCGCCATCGCAGGTAACGATGAATTCTGCTTTGGCATCATCCAAACGATCTGCAATGCTTTGAGCACTGAAACCACCAAAGATCACGCTGTGGATAGCGCCAATGCGGGCACAGCCTAAAACGGCATAAGCCAGTTCCGGTATCATGCCCATATATATACAAACCCTATCGCCTTTTTTTACCCCATTGTTTTTAAGAACCTGTGCAAACTGGCAAACACGTTTGTGTAGCCTGGCGTATGTAACAACCCTTACCCTTTCTTCGGGGTTGTTAGGCTCCCAGATGAGTGCAGGTTTATCTGCCATGGTGGCCAAATGACGGTCGATACAATTTTCGGTGATGTTTAATTTACCACCGGCAAACCACTCAACCTTTGGATCTGTAAAATTCCAGTTGAGAACTTTATCCCATTTCTTTCTCCAATAGAAATTCCCGGCTACTTCTGCCCAGAATTCTTCAGGATCTTCCACGCTTCTTTTATAGTCTTTGTGATACTGCTCAAGGCTGTTGATCTGGTATGGGTATGACATAGCAATAATCGTTTTTGTTCGAGGTTAAAAGTAGCAAACATTGAACAGGGCTGGTAATTATTTCTTGCTAAATTGATATAGTTTTGCTAAAATAGTATAGCTTATTGTTTAACTTCTCTTCATGAAACAGATTGCTTGTCCGAAATGCCAGAGCCAGGCATTGATCAAAAGCGGCGTTGTTAAAGGAAGACAGCGATTCCGTTGTAAAGATTGTTCCTATTCTTTTACTGTACTGAAAGAAGGGAAAAACATTGATCCCTATTATGTGATCAAGGCTCTTCAACTCTACATAGAAGGCGTTACATTCCGGGAAATAGAACGTATCCTGGGCATCAGCCATGTTTCTGTGATGAATTGGGTAAAGCGATACAACATCAAAGCGCCGGAAAATTATGAGTATCGGCCCACCTATAAAGTATTAAGCCATACAGAGATGGTTGATTTTTTCAGCAACAGGGAGTCACTGAAAAGTTCGGGTTGTATGATCACTGAACTGGGCGATAAATTCATGTTGATCAAATGGGAGCGTTTCAGGAAAAACTCCCTTTAGAAAATATACCTGTTTGCAATAGTATAGGTGACTGTTGGATGATGGCATTAGTTAGTTGGAAATTGGCAGTAACAATTCAAAAAACTATTGCTTATGCTTAAAAAAACTATTGCCTCAGCTATTGCAGTACTGGCGGCCTTTCAGTTACAGGCCCAGGTCAATACTGCTCCCGGTATAGATCACAGTTACAAGCCCATGATATTGAAACTGGATGACAAAGGGCAGAAATTTATTCGCCTGATCACCTGGCACCAGATATGGTTATCACATACTGAAAACAATCCCGGTACACTCGACATCAATGGAAAGGTTCAAAGTAATACCAACGATATCGGCATCCGCCGTTCCCGTTTTCTTGTGCAGGCACAGGTATCGCCCCGCTTTATGATTGTTAGCCATTGGGGTATCAATAACCAGAGTTTCACCAATGGCGGCTCTGCAGGAACACTGGGTACAGGCGCCAGTGCAACCGGGCAAGGAGGTAAGCGTCCTCAATTATACATTCACGATGCATGGACGGAATATGCCGTTAAACCCGGTAAACTTCACCTCGGTGCAGGATTGCACTACTGGAACGGCGTTTCACGGTTAAGCAGTCAAAGCACACTCACGTTCATGACAATGGATGCACCCATTTTCAACTGGTATAATATTGAAGCAACAGACCAGTTCGCCCGGCAACTAGGTGTTTATGCAAAAGGCCAGCTCGGAAAGCTTGATTACCGCATCAGCCTGAACAAACCTTTCGCATTCGGAATAGCACAGTCAGCAGTTACTTCAGCCGTTGCAACCAATGTACTTAATGAGAACTGGGCCACGGCCGGTTACCTGAATTATATGTTCTTTGATAAAGAGACCAATGTGCTGCCTTACTTTACCGGAACTTATTTCGGCGCTAAAAAAGTATTCAATATCGGTGCCGGATGGTATACGCAGAAGGGGGCCACAGCAAGCCGCAAGTCGCCAACAGATTCAGTTCAGCTGCACAACCAGAGCAACCTCGGCGTTGATGTATTCCTTGATATGCCGATCAAAAAATCAAAAGGGACAGCCATCAGTGTTTATAGTGTTTTTTACAGATCCAATTACGGACCTAATTATATCAGGAACCTGGGTATCTTAAACCTCCATGCAGGAGCGCAAACTACAACTGCCAATGCAGAAACGAGCTGGGCCGGTGGCGGGAACCTGCAACCAACCATTGGAACGGGAAGTATCTGGTACACACAGGTGGGATATTTGTTGCCCAAATTGAAAAACGGAACAGCATTCATGCCTTACGCAACTTTCACGTACAAAAAATTTGACAGGATTGGCAAAGCTTCCGGCCAGTATGACCTGGGTCTGAACTACCTCATCAATAACCACAACGCCAAAATAACACTGCAATACAGTTCAAGGCCTGTTTACAAAACTGTGAACAATGATCCTGTAAGAAACGGCAGCAAAGGCGAATTCATTTTACAAACACAGATCTTCTTATAAAAACTGCTCACTCATCTAAAAGAAATTTTATGAATAATAAACAGAACACCGAAAAAGGAATGGGCTTCATCATCGGGGCTTCGTCTGTCGGTACACTTATCGAGTGGTACGACTTCTACATCTTCGGTATGCTTGCAACCATCATCTCAAAACAATTTTTCCCGGAAGATTCCGGAACATCAGCCTTGCTCAGTACGCTGGCCATTTTTGCCGCAGGGTTTATAGTACGCCCTTTTGGTGCATTGGTGTTTGGAAGGCTCGGTGATCTTATCGGGCGTAAATACACTTTCCTGCTAACACTGGTATTGATGGGGGGCTCCACTTTCGGAATCGGGCTTGTGCCCGGTTACCAGAGTATTGGCTGGGCTGCCCCGATCATTGTTCTTGCCTTACGGTTGGTGCAAGGTCTTGCACTTGGTGGAGAATATGGCGGAGCCGCTACTTATGTGGCCGAACATGCCCCGGCAAGCCGCCGCGGTTTCTGGACAAGCTGGATACAAACAACGGCTACACTCGGATTGTTCCTTGCCCTCGGTATTATCATCCTGGTAAGGGAAAACCAGGGTGTAGAAAATTTCTCTACTGAGTGGGGCGGATGGCGTTATCCTTTCTGGATATCACTCCTGCTGGTGATCGTTTCTATTTTCATCCGCATGCGCATGAGCGAATCACCCATGTTTGCCAAAGTAAAGGCGGAAGGCAAGATGTCTGTAAACCCATTGAAAGAAAGTTTCGGCCACAGGGCCAATTTTAAAATGGTGTTGCTGGCGTTGTTTGGAGCAGTTATGGGCCAGGGTGTTGTTTGGTATACCGGCCAGTTTTATGCACAGAGTTTTATTGAGAATACCTGTAAAGTAAACTTTATTGATTCAAGGAATATTCTGCTGATAGCTATTTTGTTTGCTACGCCTTTCTTTGTTGTTTTCGGAACGCTCAGTGATCGTGTTGGACGTAAATGGATCATGCTGATAGGTATGCTGCTGGCAGTTTTCTCTTATCGTTATATCTACCAGCAGTTTCTTGATTACACCAATCCTGCTGCAAAACGAACGATGGTAGATGCAGCTAAAACTACCAAGTCTGATCCTTTGGCTGCCATTGATGCCAAGGATAAAAAGAAGGCGCTCGTAAGTATCAGGTATGACTCTGTATATACCGATGGTGCGAAATACAGTTTTACAAAAATTGATACGCTGCATTTTACAGAAGAATATGCAGGCCATACTGCTTCTATTGGTTATGTAATCCCGAATAAAGAAGATGCTTCCAGGATGGATACGGTGACTGCCAAAGTAAAAGCCGCTAAAGGAGTTACACTGGCAGAAGGAATAACTTATGCTTCGGTAGAAAAGAAATCAGTGAAGCCGGGTGTTGTTACTGAAAAGGAACTTGATAAAACTACATTCTGGAAAATGGTAGGCTGGGTTTTCTTACTGATCCTTTATGTAACGATGGTTTACGGACCTATTGCTGCATTCCTGGTTGAATTGTTCCCAACCAAGATTCGTTACACTTCCATGTCGTTGCCCTACCATATCGGTAACGGGGTTTTTGGCGGACTGGTGCCATTCCTTGGTACACTCATTGTTGAGTTCACCAAAACAAAAGAAGTTCCGGCAGGCGACCCGCTGGCCGGACTCTGGTACCCGATCGGTGTGGCAGCGCTTTGCTTTATCATCGGGCTGATCTACCTGCGCAACAAGATCGATGAAGATGTAATGGACTAAAACTTTAATAACTTTAAAACGAATTATATGAATGCATTAAAAAAGTATCTCGGCATCATCTGGATGCTATTAGGGCCGGCACTGGTTGGGTTCATGTTCTGGCAGGCTTCTGATAAGATCGGTAAAGCCACAGAAGCAACCAAGGCCAATGTTACACTCCAATGGTCTATCATCCTGATCATCTTCATACCGATCTGTATTGGATTTTTAATATTCGGTTACTATGCAATCCAGGGAGCTTATGATCATCTTCCTGAAAGCTCAAAAGAAATAGACGATTATTGATGAAGCGTTTTTGACAGGATAACATAGTTTGTCTAAATTAGATGAACTGTGTTATCCTTTTTTATTGGCATATATGCAAAATAAAGTGCGGCAACAGAAACTGGTTTTTACAGGGATACTGTTGCTTTTGTTATTTACTTACCCGATCATTACCATTGCTAACCGGCTCTCCATGCTGGGAGGCTTTCCTGTTCTGTTCTTATACATTTTCCTGGTGTGGATATGCGGCATCGTAACCTTGTATTTCATTTCTGATCATAGTAAAAAGAAAAGCACCGATGAGTAACCTGGTTGCCATATCGAGCGCTTTGATCTACCTGGCTGTTCTATTTGCTATTGCCTACTATGCGGAATACAGGTTGAAGAAATCACGCAGCCTTATCAACAACGGTAATGTATATGCCTTGTCGATGGCGGTTTATTGTACGGCATGGACATACTATGGAAGTGTTGGACAGGCTTCCGGTAATGGAGTGGAATTTCTTCCGATCTATCTTGGCCCTACAATAGGAGCTGCGCTTTGCTGGCCTGTGTTGCGTAAAATTATCCGCATCTGCAAAACACAGCGTATCAGCAGCCTGGCAGATCTCATCTCAACACGGTACGGAAAAAATTTTTCCATCGCCGTTGTAGTTACAATACTCTGTGTAGCAGGAATTATTCCCTACATCGCCTTACAACTGAAGGCCATTTCAAGCAGTATACATATACTTATCAGTTATAAAGAGCAGGGAACGTCCCTTGCCAATTTCTTTCGGGATGATACTTTTTATATCGCCATCATCCTCGCTGTATTCATTATTCTTTTTGGAACAAGATCTATCGATGCCTCCGAAAAACATGAAGGCCTCGTAGCAGCCATCGCATTCGAATCAATTATAAAGCTGCTGGCTTTTATTACAGCAGGAATTTTCGTTGTTTACGGAATTTACAATGGCTTTACAGATATTTTTTCAAAGGTTTATGCAAATGAAGAATTCAAACACCTCTTCCATTTGGGAAATAAAACTTCCTATACAACATGGGTTGGTTTGATGCTGGTATCTATGTTGGCGGTTATTTTCCTGCCACGCCAGTTCCAGGTGAGCGTGGTGGAAAATGTGCAGGAAAAGCATATCAAGAGAGCAGCCTGGCTTTTTCCGCTGTATCTCTTCATCATTAATATTTTTGTGCTGCCGATCGCCCTGGGCGGAAAACTGATCTTTGGTGATTCTGTAAACGCAGATACCTATGTACTGGCTTTGCCATTGGCACAGCAGCAGAACTGGTTAAGCCTGTTTGTATTTATCGGTGGTTTTTCTGCAGCCAGCGGTATGATCATCGTGGAAACAATTGCATTGAGTACCATGGTGAGCAATAATATCGCCCTCCCTCTTTTTTTATCTGCAAAGAATTTTAAACCGGGTTCAGATGGTACATTCAGTCGTGTGATCCTGAATATAAGAAGACTGAGCATTCTTCTGATACTGGTTCTTGCCTATGTGTACGACAAAACCATTGCACAACATTTTTCACTGGTTTCAATCGGGCTTGTGTCGTTTGTTGCAGTAGCACAGTTTGCCCCGGCAGTGATCGGCGGCATATACTGGAAACAGGCTTCCAAGAACGGAGCGATGGCGGCGATCTGTACCGGTTTTGTGATCTGGTTCTTTACGTTGGTGGTGCCTTCAATGGTAAGTGCCAACCTGCTCAATGAACATATCATGACCGAGGGATTGTTCGGAGTATCAGGGCTCAAACCATTTTCATTGTTTGGAATAGAAGGAATGGACTCAATCACACACGCAGCTTTCTGGAGCCTGTTTTTCAACGTCATTGTTTTTGTGACCGTATCGCTTAACAGCAGCAGGAATGCGCAGGAAGTTTACCAGGGAGAAATATTTGTTGACATATTCCGCCATTCAGCGAAGTCAGATAACGGTATCTGGAAAGGAACTGCTTACCTGCCAGATCTTCATTCACTGCTCGAGAATTTTCTCGGAAAGCAAAGGGCCGAAAAAATACTTACAAATTATGCCAACAGGCACAAGATACCCCTGGATACGCGGCGTGCCGACCCAAGGCTGGTAACATTTGCCGAAAAAATACTGGCAGGCGTTATCGGTTCTGCTTCAGCCCGTATCATGGTAAGCAGTGTTACAAAAGAAGAAGAATTGAAAATAGATGAGGTGCTGCGCATACTGCGTGAATCACAACAGATGATCGAACTCAACAGGGAACTTAAAAAGAAATCCTCTGATCTGCAAAAAGTTACCGAGCAACTTACCAGTGTGAATGAACAGCTTCGGGATATGGATATTATGAAAGATGAATTCCTTTACACTGTAACGCATGAACTGCGTACACCGATCACTTCGATAAGGGCCATGACGGAGATCGTACATGATAACCCCGATATGCCCGAAGTACAGAAGCACCAGTTTCTTGGCAATGTGATCAGGGAAACAGAGAGGTTGAGCCACCTGATCACACAGGTGTTAAACCTTGAGCGTTATGAAAGCGGCAGGCAACAACTAAACCTGAAACCTGTTATACTGAATGAGCTGATAAAAGACAGTATTGATGCATTACAGCCGTTGGCCAATGAGAAAAGAATAAAAATTCAGCTACATATTCCGGATTCAATGATCATTGTGAGGTGTGATAAGGACCTCGTGCAACAGGTTATGTACAACCTTTTGTCCAATGCCATCAAATTTGTGGAAGAAGATAATGGATTAATCAAAGTGTATGTTGAAAACAATCTTGCAGACGTGCAGGTTACGGTTGAAGATAATGGTCGCGGCATTCCGGCTGGATTACAGGAACTGATTTTTGATAAATTCTTCCAGGCACGCAACCAGACTTTGAAAAAACCGGAAGGAAGTGGCCTCGGCCTGGCGATCTGTAAAAAGATAGTCGAAATGCACGACGGACAAATATGGGTGGAGAGTGAAGAAAATATGGGCTCCCGTTTTATCTTTACGCTTGTAAATAATTGAAATGAGTACAGCGCACAAAATACTGGTGGTTGACGACGATCCTTACATCCTCATGTCGCTGGAATTTCTCATGCGCAAGAACGGATTTGATGTGATGGTGGCCCGAAACGGCACAGAAGCGCTTGACCTGGTTGAAAAACAACTTCCCGACCTGGTATTGCTTGATATCATGATGCCCGATGTTGATGGCTATGAGATCTGCAGGTATATTAAAAAATCATCCCGGCTTAAGAATACCAAAGTTGTATTCGTGAGTGCCAAATCCAAAGAGAGCGATATACAGAAGAGTTATGAACTGGGAGCTTCCTTATACATTACCAAACCTTTCAGTACAAGGGAATTGCTGAAGCAGGTGAAGGAACTACTTGCATAGAACAATGATTTACTTTACCGCCTGGTAGATGGTTTCCATGATTTTTCCCCTTACATTAAGATCGTTCAGTTTTTTATTTTCTCCGCCGTCAGGATTTATCCTGTTGCTAAGAAAAATAAATACAAGTTTTTTTTCAGGATCGGCCCAGGCGCATGTTCCGGTAAAGCCAGTATGCCCGAATGTGGCTGCAGAGGCGGATAGGCAAGGGTAGGGTTCTGCACGTTTGTTGTTATCTTTTTCAGGTTTGTCAAAACCATAACCTCTTCTGCTGATGTTACTGTGATAAGCAGTGAACAGTGAAACAGTTTCTTTTTGTAAATATCTTCTTCCGTTGAACATACCGCTGTCGAGCAGCATCTGCATCAAACAGGCGAGGTCATAAGCATCACTGAATAAACCGGCGTGCCCTGCCACACCTCCGAACATAGCAGCACCGGGGTCATGTACATAACCTTTCAGCAATTGCAACCTGAATTTTTTTTCATCTTCTGTTGGCACAACGCGGTTTACTGTCATTCTTTTTAAAGGAAGAAAGCCGATTCCTTCCAGTGACATTGGTGTATAGAATTTCTTTTTTAAAAATTCATCAAGGGGAAGCCCACTGATCGATTCAACAATTTTTCCTAAAAAAATAAAATCATTATCACTGTAAACAGATTTACCGGAGTTTTCCAGGGGGCTTGATAATATTCTTTTGTAGATAGTGTCTTGCCAGTCGCTGCGCAGAAAAGCTTTATCAGCAACCTGTACAGGAAAAGAATCAGAAAATTCTGTTCTGTAAATGCCGGGGAGTGGCCTGCCGTTTTCATCTAAGGTTTCTTTGTAGAATGGGATGTATGCCTGTAGGCCTGCCTGGTGAATCAGTAATTTTTCTATGCTGATATTTTCTTTGTTGCTTCCCTTGGCCCAGGGAAGATAGTCACCGATCTTTTTTTTTAGATCTACCTTTCCTTCATCATACAGTTTCATGATGGCGATGGTGGTTGCACACATTTTTGTTATAGAAGCAACATCATACACTGAATTTTGTGTAACCGGTTGAAGGCTGTCGTAGGTAAAATAACCGTAAGCTTTTTCAAAAGCGATTTTTCCATCCTTTGCTGCCAGCACTACACAACCCGGCATCGCTTTTTTTTTAATAGCATCTGTTACGATGGAGTCGATAGTGGTTGAGACAGATGATCCAAATGCAGATATTCCGTTGTTGCCCGGAGTATTTATGGCTGTAATACCGGTTCCGGATTTAAATGTTTCGCAAATGCTTACCGGCAGCACTCCTTTATAAGGAAGCGATCCTTCCAGCATGTCAACAGCCGTAAGCTGGATGATGTCATTATCTTCATAACAAACAACGAGGTTGTTGCTGCCACAGAAATTTTTCACCGAATACGGGTTGCCGAAAATAAAAATGATGGTACTCGATTGTTGCTGTATGGTATTGATCAATGTTATTGCCTGACTGCTCAACCCGAAATTGGTGGCGGCGGTTCTGGCCATGCCATGAACACCAATAACAACTTTTTTATAAGTGCTGAGAGTATTTACCAGTCTTGCTATGCTGCTGTCTTCTTTCTTCGAATAATCAAAATAAAAAACATCGGCATTATAGTCTTTCCGTATCCTGGAAGCAAAAGCATTGTCGGTATTTATACCGATTGCCAGATATACAATTTGCTTGCTGCTGTCGGTTTTTTTCAGTGGAAAGAAGGCGGCGTCTTTTTTTGCCAGCAGAGTTATGGCATTTTCAGCCACCATTCTTGTCATTGCCGGAACCTGGCTGTTCAGGTCTGCTGCAATATTATCAGGGTTTACAGGTTGAAATTTTGTGATCCCATAGTTGTATTTGGCAAGTAATACTTTTTTGCAATGGGCATCAATTTCTTCCCAGGTTAATTTATTAGCGGCAATTGCGGCTTTTACTTTGCTGATGGACGCAGGTATATCGTCGGGCAGGCATAACATATCATTACCTGCGATCAATGATTCTACCGAAGCTTCACCGTTTGGGAAGAATTTTTTTACACCCTGCATTTCAAGCGCATCTGTAAAAGTGAGTCCATCAAAATGCAGTTCTTTTCTCAGCAGGCTATCAATATTGGCCTTTGATAATGAAGAAGCCCTGTTGGGCCTGTTATCAATAGAAGGAATGAACAGGTGAGCGATCATGGCGCTGGCTATGCCGTAGCTGAACACCTGCCTGAATGGATATAACTCAAGTGAATCCAGTTGTACCAATGATTTGCTGATTACCGGCAGATCTAAATGTGAATCAACCGCTACATCACCATGCCCCGGGAAATGTTTGGCACAGGCCATCACACCCATGTCCTGCATTCCTTTCATGTATTGAATGCCATAGCGGGCTACTTTGTATTTGTCCTCTCCAAAACTCCTGTCATTGATCACCGGGTTGTTTGGGTTGTTGTTAACATCAACTACCGGCGCATAGTTGAGATGAATACCGAGACGTTTGCATTGGGCTGCCACTACCTGTCCATATTTGTAAACAAGGTTTTCATTTGTCATTGCCCCCAGCATCATCTGTTTGGGTAGCGGGAGAACACTATCAAGGATGCGCATGCCAACGCCCCATTCTGCATCCATGCAAACGAGTATTGGTGTTTTGGCCATTTGTTGCAGGCCATTCAGCAAAGAAGCCTGTTTGGCGGGTCCGCCCTGGAAAAGGCAAATACCACCGATATTATATTGCTTTACCAGGTTTGCAACCTGCTGATCGAAAAATGTGATCTGTTTTGTTTTTAGATCGATACTGGAAAGGCGAACAACCATGAGTTGAGCAATGCGCTCATCCTGGCTGAGGGTTTTTAGCACACTATCGGCCCAGGTATTAGCCTTATCAGCTATGTTACCGGGCTGTTGAGCCTGTGTATATAGAAAAGAAGTCAGTACAAAAGAAATGATCAGGAGGTAGCGCATAGAAACCCGTCTTTTTGAGTGGAAACTAAGTGTTATTTTCGTGCCTCAAATTACAGGATTTTGCCCGATATAATTCAATTACTGCCCGATAACATCGCTAACCAGATAGCGGCTGGAGAAGTGATTCAGCGGCCGGCCAGTGCTGTGAAAGAACTGTTGGAAAATGCAGTGGATGCCGGAGCTGATGAGGTCAA
This sequence comes from Bacteroidota bacterium, assembly GCA_018268185.1. Taxonomy (GTDB): domain Bacteria; phylum Bacteroidota; class Bacteroidia; order Chitinophagales; family Chitinophagaceae; genus Ferruginibacter. The sequence goes on along the minus strand of JAFDXA010000338.1, from coordinate 2,530 downwards.
ACTCATCATCAATGATGCCGGTAAAGCATTGGTGCAGGTGATTGATAACGGCAAAGGAATGAGTATCATCGATGCCAGAATGGCCTTTGAAAGGCACGCTACTTCCAAGATCAGGAATATTGATGACCTTTTCCAGATCAGGACCATGGGTTTTCGGGGAGAAGCATTGGCAAGTATTGCAGCAGTTGCCCAGGTTGAATTAAAAACGAAACGGGCGGAAGATGAAACGGGCACTTATATTGAAATAGACAACAGTGTTGTAAAGAAACAGGAACCCATTGCTTTCAACAATGGAACAAGCATTGCCATGAAGAACCTGTTCTTCAATGTCCCTGCACGTAGGAATTTCCTGAAAAGCAATACGGCAGAACTGCGGCACATTGTTGATGAATTTACCAGGGTGGCCATGGCGTTCCCGGGCATATTTTTTTCACTTACATCAAACGGACAGGAAGTATTTCATCTTGATAAGGGCACACTCAAACAACGCATTGTACAGATATTGGGTAATAGTTACAATGCTAAGCTGGTGAGTGTAGAAGAGCAAACAGATTACCTGAATATTTATGGTTTTGTAGGCAAGCCTGAAACTGCTAAAAAAACAAGGGGAGACCAGTATTTTTTTGTGAACAACCGTTTCATAAAAAGCGCTTACCTCAATCATGCCATCATGAATGCATTTGAGGAATTGATCGCCAAAGACAGTTTCCCGATGTATGCATTGTTCATCGATCTTAACCCGGAGCACCTCGATATCAATGTACATCCTACCAAGCAGGAGATCAAGTTTGATGACGAAAAGATTATTTATGCTTTCGTGCAGTCGGCCGTGAAACATGCCCTGGCCCAATTCAGCATTACACCAACACTTGATTTTGAACTTGATGCTTCCATCCAGCATTTGGATGCGGTTAGCAAGCCGCTTACCGAAGAGAAAAAATCTTCAGCAGCGGCATCTTCATTATACCAGGCTTTTACACAAAAGAACCAGGCACATTTTATAGATAATAAAAGCGACCTCAGACACTGGAAAGATTTCTATGAACCACCTTTGGAGCAGCGGCCAGCAGCCCCGGCACCCCTGCATTCAACTGAACAAAAGCCTTTGGTGAAAGATGAACCGGCTCACAGCAATAACCTGTTGCAGTTGCATGCTTCTTATATTGTTGTGCAGAATGACCAGGGCTACCTGCTCATTCATCAGCAGAATGCACATGAACGTATCCTCTATGAGCGCTTTGTGAATGCGCTGAAAGGAAAACCCGTGGCAGCGCAGCAAAGCCTTTTTCCTTCTACCATAGAATTGGCTGCAGCGGATGCTGTACTGTTACAGGAACTCTTACCGGATCTTCAGTTGCTGGGTTACCAGCTTGAACCTTTTGGCAACAACACTTTTGTAATACAGGCTACACCGGCAGATCTTGACCAGGGAAATGAAAAGGCCGCGGTTGAAAAAATGCTTGAGCAATACAAACATTTCAGTGTAGATATCAGGTTCACAAAAAAAGAGAAACTCTTGCGTTCGCTTGCGTTACAACAATCTATCAAAGCAGGAACCATGCTTTCTCAAAAAGAAATGCATACAATCACAGAAGCTTTGTTTGCATGTGAAACGCCCAATACCACGCCCAATGGTAAGCCTACCTATATGTTGTTCCGAAAAGACGAAATGGATAAGATGTTCGGAAGATGATAATTTCCCCCGGATAAAAATTTGCTGGGTTTAATCAAAAAAAATCCCGCTGCAAAAATGCAGCAGGATTCTCTTCAAAGTGTAGATTATAACGGGGTGTTTATAGCTTCACAAACTGGGCATAGCAGATGCTGTTGCCACGTATAACTTTCATCATGTAAATACCGGGAGCAAGATTTGCTATGGGAACAGTAACAGTATTGGCGCCGGCATTACCCTGTTGGTGCGCCTGCTGTACCAATGTGTTCATTGAATTGTAGATAAACACATCGATCATCTGAGCCTGCGGCAATACTACATTTACAGAAACCTGTGTGGTTGCAGGATTCGGGAAAACCTGCAGTGTACATCCACCCTGGTTCAGTACCTGCCCGATATGTACCACGCTGCAATACTCTCTTATGCATCCTCCCCATGTGGTCGCTTTCAGGCAAACACGGTAAAGGCCGGTATCCTGGAATACGAAGGAAGGGTTGTTCTGATGCAGTATAACTGGTGCAGCAGTAGAATCCGGAAGTTTTGTGATCGTCCAGAGCTGATCGATCAATGTCAGATTTGATACAGCCTGGAAGTACAACCTGTTAGGTTGGGTCGTTGCTGATTGATAATTATAAGAAACAGTAGCATTGTTGCAGTTTGGCTGTGGAATTACGGGTACAGGTTTGCAGCTTGTTGATGCACAGTTAGCGTTACGGTAAACAGTAAGGCAGGCTGTATAGTTCCCCGCTTGCTGGTATTGATGTGTTACAACTTTATCATGACTGCCTGTTCCATCGCCAAACGTCCAGGTATATTGCCAATCATTGTTTATATAAGTTGGGGTGAAAGTAAACAACT